>JAIRNN010000041.1 GCA_031257995.1 Spirochaetaceae bacterium
CTCGGCTTTGAATTCCCTGGTGTACACCCGCCGTTCCTTGTCTTGCTTTCCCATCTTTTTCTCCTCTTACATTATATTTCCCGCTTATTTTTGTATCTACCAGATAGGGTAAGGTCCATAACAAACTATGTGAAATCAGAAGGGACGGCAGATCATTACAAACAACTACAGAAGATGAGAAATAACGAACAGCCTACATTGTTTGATTAAATATCGAACAAAAATCTTAAAATACCCCGCCCCTTGGGGCGGGGATTTTTTATTGCGCGATAGCGGCGATGACCGTTCCCAAAGCGATGATCGCATACACGTTGTCAATGGGTTTCTATCTCATTATGCCATCCGGCGAGGACGTTAAAATAACTAAGCCCGCCTCCGAACCGAGGGTCTGGTAATCCCCCGGCATTCATCGCAGGCTTCATCACAGGGAACCGCAGATGACACGAATTAGCACAGATAAACACGGATTAAGAGGCGTGCCGTGCGATAAATCCGTGCAATCCGCAACTATCCGCGCTATCTGCGGTTAAATGTGATTGAGTCCCGTGATTATCTGCCGGAAAGGAAAACTGGCGGGACTACATGATCCCTTTTCGCACCGAGGTGAGCTGGGAACGGATTCTGAGCATGGCTTTGGTGTGAAGTTGGGAGACCCGCGACTCGGTAATGTCGAGTACTTGGCCGATCTCGCGCAGGGTAAGGTCTTCATAATGGTACAAAATGATGATCTTTTTCTCTTTTTCCGGCAGTTGGCTGATGACATCGACCACGATACGGACAATCTCATCGCGCTCGGCGATCACATCGGGCTTGTAGGGTTCGGGAGCCTCAATGCTGTCCTGGATAGAAACCTTGTCGTTTTCGTCACCTGAGAACCAGACATCGTTCAACGAAAGGATGGAGGTACCGGAGATCTTCATCATCGTGCGGAGAAACTCGGACTCGTCCATTTTGAGATACTCGGCGATTTCCTGATCGGTAGCGGGGCGGCCTTTTTGGGCTTCCAATGTCGAGATGGCCTCTTCCACCTCGCGGGTCTTCTGCCGCACCGAACGGGGCACCCAGTCGGTTGAACGAAGCTCGTCAAAGATCGCCCCCCGGATCCGGGTTACCGCATAGGTCTTGAACTTAACGTTTTTTTCGGGATCGAATTTGTCGATGGCATCGAGAAGACCGAAGGTACCGCAACTGACCAGATCGTCAAACTCAACGTTTGCCGGCATACCCGCAACCACCTTGCCCGCCACATACTTCACAAGCGGGGCATACTGCCGAATAAACCCATCCCTCAGTTTGGGATTTCTGGTGCGGTGGTATTCCACCCAAAGAGCGTCTTCTTTTTGAGCAGCCAGATCTCCCTGAACCGGCGCCTCATCATTTGCCATCGTTCATCCTCATTCATCGTCCAACAATAAACTCTGTATCGTACCGGCCAGCTTTTTGGGATCGGCCTTCGCTATACTATCCGCCTCCGGAACCCGCGCGTACACCTTTTGGTTCCCAGCAGACGGAGTATCTACAGGCCGGGGCATCTCCTCAAACGTATTCGCGTTCGCATCAGCATTCTCATTCAAAATGTTAAAGTCTATAGGCTTAAAAGAGCCGTCTATGCCTTCCCCATCACCAGTATAACCTATCGCCGAATTTTGTTCCAGTCCCTTCCCGTTTTGACCGAAAACGAGGCCCCCTATGCCGTCCTCATCGTCATCGCCCACAGAAACGTCCACATTACCTTCCCATCCGGTTTCCTTCGGATCCGCAACCAAGAATCGCCTAAACAGGAGAGTTGCCCCCAACCCAAACAAGAAGAATCCCGCCCCAAAGATCAGCGGCCGCAACAACAGCACCGGAAACCTGACCCTGCTTACCAACGCTATCAACAGGGATAACGTGAAAGCGCAACCGCCCGCAATCATCGCCGGTTTATATTTCTCCATACTTATCCTTAATACCGCATATTTGTTGCTGCCGATGGAGCATCAAAAGGATGTGCTTCCCTATTCGGAGCAAACAGCGGGCGTTACCATTTTCCCGGTACAAAGTCTTCCGGCTGCGGAATGGGCTCTACCGCTTCGTCTGAAAGTTCCAGCACATAAAAGCCGGATGTATGGGCGTGATTTTTTACTTCGGGATCGACAACCACCCCGGCTATTGCCCCCAAGAGCTGTTTGCCGTTTACTAGTTCAGGCGGATACTGCCGGATAAGCCCCATCCGTTTTACGTGCCGGTCGACATCTTCCATTTTGTTCAGATCGCGTTTCACTTCAACCGCCATACACATATCCGTGTCGACGAGCAGAATGTCAATATCGGTTTTCTGCTCGTTCTTTTCGTTATAAATGGGGATACGCTGGCAGGCGCGTCTAAGGCCGTATTGGGGAAACTTTTCCCCCAAACGGGCGGCAAACAGCGATTCGATCAGTTCCCCCATCGAACGGTTCAGCCCGCCGGCATTGCCGCACACCCGGTCCACCGTTTTTTCCCGTTTTCTCAACTCCTCGGCGGCTTCCTTTTGCTGTTCGGTGTTTTCCTTTTGCAGTTTGGTAACGTCCGCGAGTAACCGATCAATTTCCCTGAGCCGTTTGCGGTCTTCCATCATGGTAATCCAAACTTTTTCAAAAGTAAGACCCTTTCCCTCTTCGAGGGCCTGTTCCGGTGTCATTTCTTGCATTATTTCCTGCATAATAACCTCTCTACCGAATAACATATCATATCAGAACGTTCTTGTCCAGCAATTTTGCGTTTAGTTCGGCAATGTTCATTTAATCACGAATTAATCTAGGGGCCTTCTTCATCTGTGTGTATCTGTCCAATCTGTGTCCTCTGTGGTTCCTTGTGATGAAGGCCGTGATTAATGCCGGGGGCGTTGCGGGGACGGCAGTGCCCCGCAGAGGGGGTAGCGTAAGACCCTAAGCCCGCTTACGGGCGGCGGGCTGGAGCGAGGGGGAGACTTCCCCCTATCTTTTCAAAACTCGCACACACTTGGCAAATAAAGCCGTAACGTGGTAGACTGGGCCTATGTTTCTGGTCTTCTGCCCGTTGGCGGGTTCTCCTAAGGCGGCGCACAAGTTCGGTCTCTTTCTCTGCTGGTTTCTTCTGGGATGCGCCGTGCTGTTTCCGGCGGAAGCTACGGGCGATTATGCGGCGAAAACCGTGAAGCTGGTGGTGTATGGGCCAAGCGACGAGATTTTTATCTGGTGGGGCCATGCGGCGATTGCCGTAGAGTATGAAAACGGCGCGGCGTTCACCTATGACTGGGGCATCTTTGACTATCCCGGCGACGATTTTCTCGCCGCGTTCTTTCAGAATCAGGTGAAATACCGGAGCGCAAAATCGTACACGCGCTACGACATGGAGTCGTATTTTGCCGAAGACCGCGATATTGTCGTGTATACGCTCGATCTGGACGAAGCGGGCAAGGAGGCGATGATCCGTTACGCGGAAGAAGACGTTCTCCCCGAAAATTGCTGGTATGACTACGATGATTTCACGAACAATTGTTCCACGGGGATACGCGATCTGATTGATCTGGGGACGGGCGGACAACTGCGCGCGTGGGCGGAAAATGAAAAAGGGCGGTTTACGCTGCGGCAGCACATACGGCGGTTCATGGCCTTTCATCCCTGGGTGGACTGGTACACGAGCTTTTTGATTGGCCGGATGCTCGACCGGGAAACGACGGCGTGGGACGAGATGTTTTTGCCGGTTGAAGTGGGGCGGCATATCCGCGATTTCAGTTTGACCGGGACGGACGGCGAGAAGCGTAAACTGGTCACCCATGCCGAACTGTTGAACCAGAGCAAAACCCGCCAGTCCGTGCTGAACTCGCCGCCCGACGAGCTCGCCCGGAGTTTTATTGCCGGCATGTTCATCGCCCTCCTCTTTGTGTGGGCGGCGCGTAACGACAAGCACAAGCGGGCACTGCGCATAACGTCCGGTATCCTGCAAAGCGCGGCGGGTCTTTTTTTCGGCCTTTTCGGTCTTGCCGTGCTTCTCGCGCCGGTCTTTGCCGGGAACGAATACCTTGCCCACAACAACAACGCGCTTTTTGTGAACCCGGTTCTCCTCATGGCCGTGCCGCTGGGTATTCTCTCCAGTCTGGGGAAAAATATCCGCCTCGGCAAAAGAACGCTCCCGGCGGAAAAGGCGTTGCGTGTGTTGTGGACGTATATGCTTTTGGCCGTTCTCGCCGCGCTCTTGCTCAACCTGTCCCCGTCCTTGCGGCAGGCAAACGGAAGCCCCATCGTGTTTACCCTGCCCATCGTGCTCGCCTTCGTATTTGGCGATATAGCCGTTCCGTTTAAGAAAAGATAAAGAGGGGGAAGTCTTCTCCTCGCTCTCGTCCCTCCGGGGAATTGATAATGGAAAATGGTAACTATTCAGTCGATCAATGAAACCCAAGAAATTAACCACGGAAGGCACGGAATTACGCGGAATTTTACTCTGTAATCCTGCTTTTCCGCGTCAAGCCCTGAGTTTTCAGTGGTTTTTATTCCTGATTTTCCATGCGACTGAATAGTTACGGAAAATGATAGGAAGGAAACGCACGGCCTCCAAAATCCGCCATTATCCATTTTCAATTATCAATTTTCCATTCCCCCGTAGGGGGGAAGCCCCCGCAACGCCCCATCTACAAGTGTAATCTGCCGCCATTTATGGTGCTATCTGCGGTTAAACATGTATCCAAGCCCATAGCGTATAAGGCGGTCAACCAGAGTCTCGTAGGAAACGCCGCTTTGTTCCCACAGTTTTGGGTACATGCTGATCTTGGTAAATCCCGGCATGGTGTTGATCTCGTTCACGATGATGTTGCCGTCCTTTTTCACAAAAAAATCTACACGGGATAAGTCTGCGCAGTTCAGAATCAGAAAGACTTTAACCGCAGTTTCGCGGATTTTTTCCGTAACGTCGTCCGGCAGTTTCGCGGGGATTTCGATTCTCGCGCCGTTTTCGTCGATATACTTCGCGTTGTAGGAATAAAATTCATGCGAGGCAATGATCTCGCCCGCGCACGATGCCTTCGCGCCGGCGCCGTTTCCCAAGACGGCGCACTCGACTTCGCGGCCTTCAATAAATTCCTCGACAATCACCTTGTCATCGTAGAAAAAAGCGTCGTTGACCGCATTGAGCCATTCATCTTCGCCGTGGACTTTGTGTACGCCGACCGACGACCCCATGTTTGCCGGTTTCACGAAGAGCGGCAACCCCAGTTTCGCGGTAATTGCGGAAAAGTCCGGAATCCCGCCGTCTTTACGCAATGTCACAAAACCGGCGATGGGCACACCTTCCGCGCGAAGCAGTTTTTTGGATGTCTCCTTGTCCATGGCAAGCGCCGACCCAAGTACGCCGGAACCGACAAAAGGCACGCCGCTCATCTTGAGAAGGCCCTGTACCGTGCCGTCTTCACCGAACGGGCCGTGTAAAACGGGAAACACCACGTCAAAAAGCGATTTCAACCGGCCGCACTCAAAAGGAACGAGATTTTTTTCGTCAAGGCAAATGGTCTTGGGATTTTCCCCGTTGAGCAGAAACCCGCCAAAATCCGCCCCGTCTTGCCGTTCCCGCCAAAGCCAGCGTCCGTCTTTGGTAATGCCGATGAGCGTCTTCTCGTATTGCGCCGGGTCCGCTGCCGAGGCAATGTTCTTGACCGACTGCAACGACACCTCGTGTTCCGCCGACCGGCCCCCGCAAAGAAACGCGACTTTCACCTTTTCCATACCCACCACCTTATCTACTACCTTAACACATTTTACGGCTACCGTCTACAGAGAAAAATGAGCCGCGAAGGCGAATAGGGATGGTACTTACTGTTGTATTTACTGGCCGGCTTTACAGGCGAATTGAAAACCGGCAAAACAGACAGATTGACGTTAGAACGCGCATCTGTCTGAAAAAACTTTCTGCGCCTTATTCGCGGTTAAATTATCAGAGATTCGCTTGAGGTTTTGAAAAATATCATATTTTCAAGGGATTTTCTGTCTTAAACGCGCAACTCGCTTGACACTTTTTTTCGGCTTGTAGTATAATAGAGTATCAAATTTTTATTATGGAGGTTTTATGAAAAAATTAGCATTGTATTTGTGTGTGGTGGTCTCCGTACTCGCGGGGGGGGGGGTTCTGGCCGGCTGTAAAAAAGCTGAAGCCCCCACGAACAAGCTGGTGGTGTGGTCTTTCACCGACGAAATCGGTGGGCTGATCGAGAATTACTACAAACCGGCTCATCCGGACATGGTGATCGAGTATTCGCTCACGACGACTGAGCAGTTCACGAACAAGCTGGATCCGGTTCTTGCTTCGGGGCAGGGCGCGCCGGATGTGTTCGGACTGGAGGATGCTTTCGTCCGTAAGTATGTCGAGTCGGGGCTTTTGCTCGATATTACCGACATATACGAGGCGAACAAGGACAAGATTTTGCAGTATCCGGTCGATGTCGGCAGTTTCAACGGCAGGGTCTACGGGATGTCGTGGCAGGCGACGCCGGGCGCGGTGTTCTACCGGAGGAGTCTTGCCCAAAAGTATCTGGGAACGGACGATCCTGCGGTCGTACAGACGTATTTCAAGGACCTTGACACCTTCCTCGTAACGGCGGAAGAGCTGAAAACGAAGTCGAACGGCGCGTGCGTGGCGATTTCCGCGTTCCAGGATCTGCTTATGCCGTACAAGGCGGCGCGGGCGCAACCCTGGGTGGTTGACGGGAAGCTCTATATCGATCCGGCGATGGAGCGGTATCTCGATACGGTGAGGCTCTTGCACGACAAGGGTTACGAAGGACGGGCGTTGCAGTGGTCGGAAGGCTGGTTTGCCGGTATGCAGGGCAAACTCACCGACGAGCGCAATGTTCCGGTGGAGGTTTTTTCCTATTTTCTCCCTACGTGGGGGCTCCACTATGTCTTGAAAACCAACGCGCCTGACACCGCCGGCGACTGGGCGATGATTCCCGGTCCGATGCCCTACCGCTGGGGCGGAACGTGGCTTGCCGCTTGGAAAGACACCAAGAATCCTGAAGGCGCGAAAGAGCTTATCAGCTATCTGACAACGGACGACGTGTACCTTGAAACGTATGCGAAAGCGTCCGGCGATCTTGTTGACAACATCAAAGTCGTTGACAAGATCAAGGGGGATTTCTCGGAGCCCTTCCTGGGCGGGCAGAATCACTACGCGGCGTTTGCCGAGCTGGCCAAAGATGTCAACGGCAAGCTGACGCAAGGTACCGATCAGGCGATCGAGGGCCTCTTCTTTGAGGCGACCAACGCCTATGTCAATGGGGAAAAATCCAAAGAACAGGTTATTGCGGACTTCAAGGCGCAGGTGAATGCCCAGCTTGGTCTCTGACCTGAGAAGGCCCGTTCCGGAAGTTAGCGCTCCGGGATACGAAAGGCGGCCCCGCGAATGGGGCCGCTCTTTTAGGAGGTACCATGAAAGCTATAACGAACGCTAAAATCGGCGGGAACGAAGCGCGGCTCCAAAAGTGGGGCTATATTTTTGTTCTGCCCTTTGTTCTTGTCTTCGCGGGGTTCAACCTGTATCCGACGGTCTACACGCTGTTCCTTTCTTTTACCGATCTTAAAGGATTAAACCCCCAGTTTAATATTACCGGCCTTGCCAACTTCGCCCGCCTCGCGCGGGACCCCTACTTCTGGGGAGCGGTCGGCAACACGTTTATCATGTGGGGCTGGAACTTCGTGCCGCAGTTGGGCATCGCGTTCCTGCTCTCCGTCTGGTTTTCCGACGTTACATTGCGGCTGAAAGGATGCGGCGCGGTACGCGCGATTATCTATATGCCCAACCTGCTCACGGCGGCTTCCGTGGCGATGCTCTTCCGCAGTCTTTTCGCCTATCCGGTCGGCCCGGTGAACCAGTTTTTGCAGAGTCTCGGCATTTACGCCGAAGTGGTGCGCGACGGCCAAACCGTGCAGGAGGCGTTTAACTTCTTCCGGTCGGTGCCGGTCTCACGCGGCATCGTGTCGTTTATCCAGTGGTGGATGTGGTACGGCCAAACGGTGATCCTCCTCATGGCGGGCATCACGAGCATCCCGGTGTCGCTGAACGAGGCGGCGGTCATCGACGGCGCGAACTCACGCCAGATCACTTGGCGGATCACGCTGCCGTTGCTCCGCCCCATCATGCTCTACACGCTGGTAACGTCTATGATCGGCGGTATGCAGATGCTGGAAGTCCCGTTCCTGCTCACCGATATGCGCGGCGCGCCCGATTTCAAGATCAGAACGACGGCCGTCTATCTGTACAATCTGGCGTTCCAAGGGGTAAACGACTACTCCTACGCCGCCGCGATTTCAATCGGGGTGTTCATCATCACCTTGATACTCGCGCTGCTTATCTTTTTCTTTATGCAGGACCGATCGGATATTAAAAAGAAAGGAGGCCGTTCATGAAAAAGTCATCGTATAAACTTTCCCTCACCATCCAGAGGACCGCCGTCTCCGTGTTGATGGTGTTATTCGCGCTGCTTGCGGTTGTGCCCATCTATCTCTTGCTGGTAAACGCCACGCGCAGCACGGAACAGATCAATCAGGGCATCTCGCTGATCCCCGGAAGCAATATGCTGTACAACTGGAAAGTCCTCACCGGACGCGGGTTTCAGATCTGGCAGGGCTTTTTCAACAGCGCCTTCATCGCGATTTGTTCTACCGTACTGTGCGTCTACTTCTCGTCGATGACCGCGTACGGCGTACACGTCTACCGTTTCAGAGGCCGCGCCGCATTGTGGGCTGTGATCCTCGTCATCATGATGCTGCCGGCCTCGCTCTCGTTCATCGGCTTCTACCAGTTTATGTCGCGCCTCCACCTGCTCGACAACTACATCCCGCTCATCATACCGAGTATCGCGGCGGCGGGTGTCATACTTTTCATGCGGCAGTATATGCAAGCCGTGTTGTCCAAAGAATTGATCGAAGCGGCGCGCATCGACGGCGCGGGAGAGTTCCGCACCTACAATGCGGTGGTTCTCCCGATCTTGAGCCCGGCAATCGCGGCCCAGGCCATCTTCGCCTTCGTCGCAAGCTGGAACAACTTCTTCACCCCGTTTGTACTCATTTCCACCCAGAGAAAGTACACTCTGCCGATGCTCGTCCAAGCCCTGCGCGGCGACATCTACCGCACCGAATACGGCGGCATCTACTTAGGGATCGCGGTCTCGATTGTCCCGATCGTGATTTTCTATCTGTTCATGTCCCGGTTCATCATCTCCGGCGTGGCAATGGGCGGCGTGAAAGAATAGGCCGCCCCGCAGGGGCTTTCCTTCGGGGCGGTGAGTTTCCCGTTCGGGGAAGCGTAGTGATTGTAGTGAGTGAATGAGCGGGGACATCCAATGCCGTGCGCGAAATGGGCACAACGGTTGTGCTAGGCGCGTTTCCGACATTTCTGCGGCACGGTGTGGGGCCCAAACGCTCCACCGTAGATAAATGTCTCCCCCTCGCTCGAGACTTGCTCCGGCTTACAGCCTACGCAATTCTTACGCTACCCTCGGCGAGGGCACTTGGCTCCCCCGAAGGTGTCTTTTGGATACCCCGGCCCCTGCGGGACGAAATCCCTATAGGGCTTTCCTTGGGGCGGCGTAACGCCACGGCTTAATCACAGGCTGCATCCCCAAAAACCACAGATGAGACGGAGGCGCATAAGTTTTTCACACCACATCCCTCCTAATCCGCGAAAACCCGCAATTCCGTGATTTTTCTCGTCTTTTTCGCAGTTTTTTCGCACCAAATTAAAGCAATACGGCTGCCAACCGCATATATATGGTACGGAGGCTTTTATATGCATAAGCCAAGAAAGTTACAACAAAACGTCTGGTACAGAGTGGGGACAGAGGTCAATATCGGCGATCCGCTGTTCCGGCTGCCGTGGACGAAAGTACTGCTCCACCGCGTGCTCCGCGAGGCGAAAAAACGTTTCAGTTTCGAGATGCGCGGGCTGAAAGTCGAAGGGGCGCGGCTCACGTTCTACATCAAGCCCAACGACGGCTTGCAACTTCCGAATATAATGCAGTTTTTGAAGCAGACGTTCTCGATCCGCTTCAATGTGCTGACGGGAAGGTCGGGGCACGTCTGGAAAAACCGGTACGAGTCGGAGATCTTGGAGGGGGAGCCGCCAGCGTGGGCGAAGGAGGCGGACTGGGCGGCGGTGGAAACGGCGGCAAAAAAGCCGCTGCCGACAGTCGGGGTTTATAAGCTGGCTTGGGTCAGCCCAAGATCGCCTTGGGTGACGATAACGATCGTGATTTCGGTCAAAAACGTTCCCAAACCCGCGTCTCCACCCGCTTAACCGCCCCGGATCACGGCCAAAAGGGGGTTTCGGCAAACCTCAAGCGTCCCGGCCAAAGATGGCCGTGAGAGAAGTCTGCCCATTCCCCCTTCGGGAAATGGGAAATTGATAATTGAAAATGGATAATACAGATTTTGGGGATTGTCTGCGTCATTCCTATCATTTCTATTATCCACTTTCTATTTTCAATTTCCCATAGGGATGGAGGCGTTACGTGGAGGATGGATGGAATGGAGGAGGATTTTTTTGGATGATGGAGGGGGGAATGCGGGTCCTCCGGGGCCCTGTTGTATTTATTTACCTCAAATCATTTATGGGCACCGTGCCGCAGAAATGGTATAAACGCGCTCAACGTTTCGCGTGCGGCATTGGGTGCCCCGCAGAGGGGTAGCGTAAGAATTGTGTAGGCCGTAAGGCCGGAGCAAGTCTGGAGCGAGGGAGAGACGGGACCTGTCGCATTTATCTGTGGCGGAGCATTTTTAGGCCCCATACCGTATCGCGGAAATGCCAAAACGCGCCTAGCACAACGGGTTGTGCCCGTTTCGTACGCGGCATTGGGTGTCCCCACTAAAACACCGATGTTATTTCCGGGCCTAAGGCAGTAGAGAAAAAGATAGGGCACTTACATGATATTTTCACGTGTGAAAAAGGCGGCGATGTAACATATCTCGTCTTGAGGAATGACGACACCGTAGTCAATGCCGAGATTTTGACATTCCCGGCGGACATGGGCGATAACACCGGGATATTTTTTCAAAAAGCCCTCTTTGCCGGGAAAGGGCGCGGTAAACTGTCCCTTTTTAAGCCGGTTCAGCATGAAGGCAATGTGGCAAAAAATACCGACGGTCATTTTTTCATCCGCTTCCATCTGAAGCAGAGTTCCCAGCCGTTCGATGAGCCCCCGGATATCTTGGGTGATACGGTTCCCGTTGATACGGCCGGGACCATCTGAACCATCGAGGCAATCCAGCATGGGGGTGATGGCCGACGTGATATGCTGAAAAAGAGATTCAAGATTGATGGTTTCTTGAATCCTCCCCACGGCGGATTCATCGAAAACATCCTGAACGGACAGATGGGGAACCGGAAGCCCGGTGTCAAAGGGGCCGGCAACGGCGATGATCCGTCCTTTTTCCGCAAGACATTCTATCTCGGCGGTAAAGGTTTTCGTATCGGTAACTTGCAGGGCGATGATTTCGCAGAGTCCCTCCTTGAGATCGAGTTTTTCCTCCAGCAGTCTTTTGAGCAGAGCGGCGTTTCCTTCGCCGGTCGTACACACGGTAAGGAGATACAGGGCGGAACCGGATGTCTCCCGGACAGGCTGCCCGTCTCCCTGAGCGAGGCCCGCAATATTTCTGACATCTTCCGCTACCCGGCGGAGGGGATACCCCAGCAGCGCCTTACGAGACGCCTCCAAAACGTGCAGAGTACTTGCCAGTACGCAGCAATCGGTGCGGATCCCCAAATCCCGGCTGAGATTCGGGGCAAAATCGGCCAGAGAACCCATGTCAACCAGAAGAAAAACCTCCTGAACATCGGGAAGGGCGGCGCAGTACTCGCGGATCGCCTGATATGCGGCCCCGGGATTTTCTTTCAGGGGCATATCGAAACCCACCGCCGCTTGCGCGCCTGTCAATTCATTGGCGGCCTGTGCCATGCCGGTTGCCGTTCCGTTGCCGTGGGCGGCCACGATGATCCTCACCAGCGGGGCTTTTTCGGTACGGAGCAGTTGGGTATCCAGAAAGAACGCAATAAACCCCGCTTCGTCTTCGGGAAAAGAGATGCCAAAATCCTCCCGGATAATATCAAGGCATTTCAGAGCCGCCTCAAGCTGCCGGGGATACTGAGTTCTGATCTCTTCAAGACGAGGATTGACAATCTCCTGATGCCGGCGCATCCGTCCGATTGCCTTGTAAAGATGCATCGCCAGGGCCCAGCGGATATTGACCCCCGGAGTGGAAGAACACCGTTCGGAGGCGAGACGAAACATCCGTTCCACGGTCGCTATAATTTCCGACCCCACCAGCCGTTCAATCTCCTTGAAATTGACCAAATCCGCAGCGGACTCCGTGAGGTTTTTATAGTACCGTTCCACCACCGTATTCAGCCCGGTCCGAATTTCCTCCTCGTCCATGCCGACGCGCCTCATATCGCGGGACGATTGTTCTATCATCTGATAAATATCCGAGGACTCGCCGCCTCCCTCCTCGCCGGAAACATCCGGCCCCTGACTGGTGAACACAATATACCCCAGCCCCAAACCGGGAACCCGGTTCCATATTTCCCGGCGGTTATGCTCGCTGAAAAAGCCGTTACGGATATGGGCCGGCAGGGAAAAGCTGTCGATACCGATAAAATCCTTCTCGCGGGAAACATACCGGGCCCAAGCCATCGCGCAGAGAAGCTGGATATCGCTTTTCAACTGCCCTATGTTGCCCGGACAAGCGTAACCCAGCAACGCCCGTATACTATTGGCCGACACTTGGATCTTCGCGTCAAGCCGCCGCGCCTCATCGGTAAAGAACCCGTTGATAAGAGCCGCGCGTTCGTCCAAGGACAGTTCAACAAGGCGGGGGATTCGGATAATCATGGGAATCCGCCGTACAAACGTCCGCAGAAGGGCCGACTGGGGATCCTCCGTGGTAGCGCATATCAGCAGCGCGCTGGCCTTCCGCTCCCCGGCCGTTTCTCCCAGACGGCGGAATACCCCCCGGTCTATGTATGTAAACAACATCTCCTGCCCTTCAGGAGGCAGCCGGTGAACCTCGTCAAGAAACAACATTCCCCCGTCGGCGCGTTCGATAAGACCGGGCTTGTCATGATCGGCTCCGGTGTAGGCGCCTTTGGCCGCGCCGAAAAGCTGGCTGATGAGCAGTTGGGGATTATTCGCGTAATCCGCGCAGTTGAACGTAACCAGAGGCGCCCCGGCGGCAACCCTTCCTTGGGAGAGAGCAAAACGGTGAATACGGGAAGCAAAAGCGCTTTTCCCCACCCCGGTTTCCCCGATGAGCAGCATATTGATCCCGCGGGGAGGGTACAGAACGGCAGCTTTGGCCAATTCCCCGCACTGGACGAGGCTGGGGAAGCCTCCGATAAAATCGTCAAAATCGTCTTTTTTCCGTATCGGCTTCGTCCCGCTCAGTACGGCCAGATACCCCACCGGTTTACGGCCGCTTTTGACCGCCAGCCCTTCTTCGCAGAGCCGGTTGAGGTCGTTACTCACATTCGCCCGCGAAAAACCCAAACGGTCTCCCAGTTGCGACGCGGTCAGACTCTGGCCGGCAGGCAGCGCCCGCAGCGCCTCCAGAATCAGATCTATTCTTTTCATTGTTAGAGTATACTCCGGCATACGGGGGAAAGCAACAAAAATTATCGGGCTCATCCCATCAACGGCACCATGAATAAACAACTACCGTCTAAAGGCGGTGGGATTTTTAATTTATCAACTTTACATTTAGCCGCAGATACGCCATAATAAAGTATGGACATTGCTATAGAGTTCAATCCGGTGGCGTTCGACACAACATAACGAGAACCGCTAGTCAGACCACAATAGAAAACTTCGTCTATGACCGAGCCATGCCGAGGGATGAAAACAAGCATTTATTGCTGGGCTTCGATGGCAATGCAAAATTACCTGAAATAATATAATACAGTTGTTTGGAAACCTCAAGTTTCCAAACAACTTCCTTTGAAGAACGCAGTTTTGTAAGGCTTTTAGTCCGGCTTTAGCCTGAAAACTGCAAGACTTGTGAGATAATCAACCGGGTTATCGAACAAGTCTAATGTTCTTGACGAACATTCGATCAATGTATTTCATGCGATGAAATGCCGTAAAGCATACTATTCGCTTTGTAACTATTCAGTCGCATGGAAAATCAGGAATAAAAACCACGGAAAACGCGGACAAGACGCGGAAAAGCAGGATTACAGAGTAAAATTCCGCGTGATTCCGTGCCTTCCATGGTTAATTACTTGGGTTTCATTGATCGACTGAATAGTTACTTCGCTTTTAACATAAGCGGCGGGAGACCCGCTTTTAGGAGAAACTATGCCAAGAATGACAGACGAAGAAGCGGATGCCCTTGACGAGTACTACACTCAAAATACCATCATGCCCAGCTCCGGTAAACCGGGTCTTTTTGCGCGGCAACGGGCCTTGTTGGACGCGCTGGACGATGTGGCTGCTCACTATATTCTGTCCCGCGCCAAAGCGGCCCACAAAACTCCCGCCCAAATCATAGGCGAAATGGTACGCAAAGAACTTGCCTCTGCTTGAGCCCAGACCCCGGCCTTCCTGCAACGCCCCCCGATCCCGGCGAGGGGCCTGTCCCCGCCTCCACCCCTTACGCTAGACTTAACCGCAAACGCCATAAATTTAACCGCGAAGGCACCCAATGCCGCGACCGAAACATTGAGGGCGTTAGCGCGGTTATGCAACATGGTGCGGCGCCAATAAAGGCGGCGCTTGGATACCAGCTTCGGCGCCGCAGTACTGAAAGCGCGGAAGGTTTTTACTGGCAGACTCATCTCCCTATTGCCATCCTTCAATAACACCTGTAAAGCCGACAGGCTGTCAAACCAGTACGCTTCTATCCTTATTCGCCTTAACGGTTAAAAACCCTAAACTTGCCCGCGAACACTGTCCAGCACTGCCCAAATGTACCGAAGTAAGCCGTGGAAATGGAGCGTAGCGGAATTGTCCCGTCTTGGTTTAAAGTTGACACAGAAGGAGTCAAAAAGATGAAAGATGTGGAACGGTACAGCGAAGCGGCGCAAACCTTGCGTTCAAGCTGCGTGTTGTGGAGGATATGGCCGGCGGAAAGCATAAAAGTCTTAACGAGGCGCTGAGACGGA
>JAIRNN010000048.1 GCA_031257995.1 Spirochaetaceae bacterium
CCTTTGTGATTGTCGTGCGCGATACCCCAGTAATTCGATTGACTTTACTCACGCCGCCATATCCTGCCGCCATTGCCTCATTTGCCAAATACAGTCTCCACTGCCTTTCGTCGAGCAACAACTTCATCCGCAAAATCCGTTCTTCCATACTGTTTTCACCCCCCGCATTCTTGTCTTGAAAACAGTATAGCACATCATCACAATTTGTTCGAGTTATTATTTCACAACTCCTTAACTCCTAATATTGCTCATTAGACAAAGCCACCGGAAGTACGCGCCCCATTCAAGGAACGTGCACCCCCTTCCACGCCTTACATCTTCGCCCCGGCTTCCGCGTAACTCATGTCCCCGACCGGGCCGTCGATGCTATAGGTCTTCGTCGCGTAATCGTAGACGAGCTTCGTAACGCTGGAGTTGCCGAGCTGAGCGGAAACCTCAACGCCGACCGCCGCCAGCAGGAACGAGATCGACTGGCCGTGGGCGACCAGCATCACGTTGCCGCCGTCCGGGTTTTCCGCGACAACCGCGTCCATGCCCTTCTTCAAACGCGCATAGACCTCGGACGCATCCTCGGAAATCTTATACGTCGTGTCAATCTTTTTGTTGAAATCCGCAAGCCCCTCCAAGAACTTCTTCATGTCCCCGCCGTAGTACTGCGCGATAGGAGCCGTCGCCGCGCCGATTGACTTCGCGTCTTCCGGGATCGAGAGCCCCAGATCCTTGGCAAACGCCGCATACATCACCCAGTTCGGATCGCCCTCAAAGATGCCGAAACTCACCTCCCGCAACTCAGGCTTTTCCGTAACCGACCATTGCTTCGTCGCCCGGTTCTGCTCCATCGCAAGCCGCGCCGTCTCAATCGCCCGTTTCAGATCGCTCGAATACACCGCGCCGAACGGCACGTCGCGCAGCCCTTTCCCCATGTTCACCGCGCCCACGATCCCCCGTTCCGTCAAGATACCGTCCGAAATCCCCTGCACCCGGTCCATCAGATTGAAAATCGTCTGCCCGTGCCGCACCACATAGATCGTGAGACTACCCGCAGGAACCGCCTGAGCCGCCGCCTTTTGCTCCACCTTAGCGCTGGTGAAACCCTCCGCCGCGCACAAAACAACCAACACCGCCGTAAAAAACCTTTTCTTCATATTCATACACTCTCCTCCAAAATAGTGAGCAGCCACAGAAAACGCGGAATATCACGGAAAATATTCCCTTCCGCATAACTCCGCCCTTTCCCAATACCCCCGTATGGGGGGGGGGGCGCCTTTATCACGCCTGTGGCGGCTCTATAAAGCCCACCTAGTGGGCCGCCCGCTAGCAGGCTACAACTGCTCCCCGTTGCTCTCGATCACGCCCTTGTACCAGTAGAACGACTTCTTGCGCGAGCGGGCCAGCGTTCCCTTGCCCTCGTCATCGCGGTCAACGTAGATGAAGCCGTACCGCTTGGACATTTCTCCGGTAGACGCGCTGATAAAGTCGATGCAGCCCCATGTCGTGTAGCCCCACAACTCGACCCCGTCAACCTCAACCGCCGTCTTCATCGCCTTGATGTGTTCGCGCAGATACTCGATACGGTAATCGTCGTTGATACTGCCGTCCGCCTCTACCACGTCCTTCGCGCCCAAGCCGTTTTCCACCACAAAAAGCGGCTTCCGGTAGCGGTTGTAGGTGAAGTTAAGCGCGATGCGCAGCCCTAGCGGGTCAATCTGCCAGCCCCATTCGGACGATTTAAGGCCGGGGTTCTTGATACCACCGAAAATGTTGCCGATACCCTTATTGCCCGCCACCTCCGGGTCGGTCGAAACCGCGCTCGTCGAATAGTAACTGAACGCCACAAAGTCAACCGTGTTTTCGCGCAAGATTTTTTCGTCATCCGCGCCCGCTTTAAGGTCGATGTTATTCCGGGCAAAATACTTTTTAAGCCAGGCCGGATAAACGCCTAGGGCCTGCACATCGGTGAGGCAGTAGTTCTTGCGCTCCAGCTCCAGTTTTGCCCAAGTGTCTTCGGGACGGCTTGAGTAAGGATAGGCGACCAGCGAAGCGACCATGCAGCCTATCTTCGCGTCCGGGTCAATCTCGCGGCACGCCTTCACCGCCAGCGCGCTCGCCACCAACTGGTTATGGCACGCCCGGTAACACAGCTCCTCCTTCTCCGCCGGATCGTCCACAATCATACCCGACCCCAAAAACGGCACATGGAAGGTCATGTTTATCTCGTTGAACGTGAGCCAGTATTTCACCTTGCCCTTATAACGCGCGAACACCGTCTTCGCATACCGCTCAAACAGCGGAATAAGCTCGCGGCTCTCCCAGCCGTTATACTTTTTGGTGAGGTTTATCGCCATCTCCCAGTGCGAAAGCGTCACCAAAGGCTTGATGCCGTGTTTCAGACATTCGTCAAAAAGCGAATCGTAGAACGCCAGCCCCGCCTCATTCGGCTGCGCGTCATCCCCATTCGGAAAAATCCGCGACCACGCGATCGACGTGCGGAACACCTTGAACCCCATCTCGGCAAACAACGCGATGTCTTCCCGGTAACGGTGGTAGAAATCGACCGCCTCGTGTTCGGGGAAGTAGCCTTGCGGGTTATCGATGTTCGCCCTGATTGCCTTCGCATCGGCAAACTCGGCAAGCCGCCCCTTCCCGCCGTGCACCACATCGCATGTCGAAACACCCTTCCCGTCTTCAAGGTACGCCCCCTCCGCCTGATGAGCGGCAGTCGCGCCGCCCCACAAAAAGTTCTTTGGAAAACTCATAGTATACTCCTTACTCCTCATCATATATTCCTTCTATTTCCCTTACGCCGCTCCCAAGGAAAGCCCCACAGGGGCTTTCAAGAGCCCGGCTCAATAAGACTGCGCGACCTCATGCCGCACATCGTATTCCTGCTAGAATAACATCTTATTCCTGTTAGAATAACATCGTATTCCTGCTGGATCACACCCCTTGATCTTGCTCACCCACGATGTCAGAACTGCTCACCCGCGATGTGGTATCAGCAGATACGCGATGTGGTATCGGTGGATACGCGATGCGGTATCGGCGGATACGCGATGCGGTATCGGCAGATACACGATGTGGTATCTACAGATTCACGACGCGGGGTCTGCTCGCCCACGATGGCGGGGGAATGCACGCCCCCGGAGGGGGCCGCCACCGCGCTGTCACTCTGCGCCGCCCCCAAGGAAGGCCCCTGTGGGCCCCCGGAGGGGGCTGCCGCCGCCCGTTCCCAACAAGCCGCCCCCAAGGAAAGCCCCTGTGGGGCCCCCGAAGGGGGTCACCGCCGCCTTTCCCCGTCATGCCGCCCCCAAGGAAGGCCCCTTCGGGGCCACATACCGCAATCACAAATCAGTATAGGTTGCCGGCACAACATGGTTTTGTTCCAGCCATTCCCGTGTGGCAGGATCGCAAAGCATAGCTGCCTCTCTGGTTCGCGGCGTTGTCAACGACGATGTTTTAAGAATGTAGTCGTCCAGAAACCCGGGGTGGAATACCATCATGTCGCAGCCGTCAGGATGCGCGTCCGCAACCATGTGCTTTAGGGATGCAAACGGGTTGTACTCAGGCCGCAGAGCTTCCATTGTCATATAGACCTTTGTCGCGCCTATCGTAACCGGCTTATCGTCAAGCGGCATGGGAGAGTACTTTAACCCGTGCTTTTTGGCAACCGCTTCAAGACCAAGAAAAAGGGTTTTGCTTGCGACCGCATGACCCTCAAAATAGTCAGGCTTTCTGCCGACGAGTTCCAAAAACCTCTGGTACTGCGCTTCAATCTCCAAAAGCGCCTCGTCGAGAACCACAAAATCTTCTTTCGCCGCCCGGTACTGCGCGGACGGCTTAAACTCCCCGCTCTCCGTAACCAGGCTTGCAATTTTGTCAGGACTGGTCAACGGCCTGCCAACACAGACATTGGTATGCTGTCCGATACAAATGTTGGCTCCGGCAACCAGACGGACACCGTGTTCGGCATCCGTCATGTTCGGCATAAGCCCAACATTCTTTATGACGCCGGATCTGACCGTTTCGGCGATGCCGTAGTTTATTCCTTTTGAGTAGCCTAAATCATCAGCGCGAAGCAAAACCATTTTAAGCCGCTCCTTTCATAACAAGCGGGTCATCTTTCCTGAAACCCACCATGTAGGTAATGGCGGTAGATGCCGCAAAAGTGATAACCGTGGCAATAATACCGTTCACCAAATGCGATGGCGGACCGCCCGCAAAACTGACGGTGCAGATGATACTTGCCACCGGAATTATCGCGTAAGTTCCCACGTTGAGAATCCCGATATACAGTCCGCCCAGAAAGGCGCCCGCCATCATGCCGATAAACGGACGGCGGTATTTAAGCCCCAGTCCGTAAAGCCCCGGTTCCGTTACCCCGCCGATGATGCTTGCGACAAAATACCCCGCCGCCAGACTGCGCTCGTCTTTGTCCCGTATCCGCAGCACACACCCAAGGCACATTCCCGCAACAGAAATACTTGCCAATATAGCCGCCGGCCCGACAATAAACTCGTTTCCGTTTTGTGAAAACACGAGTATCAGCGTGGTAATAAGAATGGTATGCATTCCGCTCATCACCAGATATTCCCAGAGCGCCGCAATGACCGCAATGGCAAGAATGCGAATGATCCCGCCGTAACGGGAAAAAGAAAGCAGTCCGTTACACACGAAGTTGCCAACAACCGCCCCCGCGGGACCGAGCAGGCAGAGCATAAGCGGCAGCATGACCAGCAGCGTAAGAAACGGCGCAAACACCGTTCTTATCATCGACGGCAGGACTTTTTTGAAAAACTTCTCAATAAAGGACATCACAAAAACAGACAAAATCACCGGCAGTATGGAACTCGCGTAGTTTTGCAGGTAAACCGGTATGCCGTACACGGTAAAGGCCGTTTTGTTGTTGACCATCTCAATGAGTGTTGGATGCAGCAGTATTGCGCCGGCCAGCATTCCAACCACCGGCGTTACGCCGAATTTGCGCGAAGCGGTATAGCCTGCCATGATCGGCAGGAAGTAGAAACCGGCGTCGCCCACAAACCCGAACAATTTGTAAAGGTCGGAGCCCTCTTTGAGAACGCCCATCATGGAAGGGCCCAGGAGGGCCGCCGCCATTTTGAACATTGCCGCCGCCATTATCATAGGGATGAGCGGCGTAAGGCTTCCGGCGAGCCCGTCTAAAATGCCGAGTCCGATTGATTTCGCCGAAAACGATTTTTGGGGGACATCAAGGTCTTCGGCAACCAGCGCTTGCGCCTCCAATCCGGTCATTTCACACAGCGCGGCATACACCCGGTCTACCGTTTGCCCGATGACCACCTGAATAAGACCGCCTGTGTTTACAACGGCAAGCACACCCTCGGTTTTCTTTAACCCTTCAGTGTCAACGATGCTGTTGTCTTTGAAGTTAAACCGCAGACGGGTGATGCAGTGTGTTACGGAGACGATGTTCTCCTTCCCCCCGACTTTGCTTAAAACGGTTTCCGCAAGCTGCCTGTAATTTTCCGTACTCCTCATAGTAAACTCTCCTCAAAATAAAGTAATATAACTGTAAACAAAAACCACATTTAACCACAACGGACGTTTTTTCCACCCGCTGTCCTTCCCTGCCCCACAGGGGCTTTCAGGAGCCCGGCTCAATAAGACCGCGCGGCGCGTTCCCCCTTCGGGGGCCCCACAGGGGCTTTCAAGAGCCCGGCTTAATAAGACCGCGCGGCCTCATGCCGCACATCGTATTCCTGCTGGAATAACATCGTATTCCTGTTAGAATAACATCGTATTCCTGCTGGATCACACCCCTTGATCTTGCTCGCCCACGATGTCAGAACTGCTCACCCGCGATGGCGTATCAGCAGATACGCGACGTGGTGTCAGCAGATACACGATGCGGTATCAGCAGATACACGATGCGGTATCGGCAGATACGCGATGGTGTATCAGCAGATACACGACGCGGGGTCTGCCCACCCGCGATGTGGGGTCTGCTCACCCGCGATGTGGGGTCTGCTTACCCACGATGGCGGGGCTGCCGTTCCCCCGGAGGGGGCTGCCGCCGCCTTCTCCCGTCATGTCGCCCCCAAGGAAGGCCCCTGCGGGGCCCTGCGGGGGCTATTCGACGTATAGGATCAGGTCGCCTACGTTGCAATCGCCGGCCTTTGCCTGGGTGACGGCCTTGTAGTCGCCTGAGTTGGTGATGACGACCTGGGTTTCGAGACTGAAGCCGGAACGGGCTATAATATCCTTGTCGTATTCGAGGATCAACTGGCCCGCCTTCACCGGATCGTCGTCTTTCACATGGGGCGTGAAACCCTTGCCGCCCAGCTTCACCGTGTCGATACCGCAGTGGATCAGCACCTCCACCCCGTCTGTCGAGACGATACCGATCGCGTGTTTCGTGTCAAACACCATGCTGACCGTCCCGTCGCAGGGCGCGAAAATCTTCCCGCCGAGCGGCATGAAGCACACCCCTTTCCCGACCGCCTCTTGCTGGTGGGCGGGATCGGCGGACTGCGTAATCGGCAAAACCCGGCCCTTCACCGGCGCGTAGACCTTCTTCGCCTTCGCCGTGTTCACCTGCGACGTGTTGATGACCGCCGCTTCCGCCGCCTTCAATTCCGCCTCGTCCGGCTTGTAGGTGAGGTAGACCAGAATGAAGGTGAGCCCGACCGCCAGCAAACTGGCGCCCAGCGCTATCCCCAGGTTCATCGCGGCATGGGGAAAGTTTGGAATCAGGTACGCCGGATACGCGAACACGCCCATCGCGCCCATACCGGAGGCGATACCGCGCCCGTCAGACACGAGGAGGTTGCCCGCGAAGGCCGCCAACGCGCCCGCCCCCGCCCCGCAGAAACAGGCGGTAAAGAACGGCCGCTTCTTGGGCAGCGTAAAGCCGTAAATAATCGGCTCTGTGATGCCAAAGACCCCCGCGACCCCGGCGGCAAGCGCGGCGGACTTTCGTTCCGCGTTCTTCATCCTGACCGCCATCGCCAGTACCGCGCCCAGTTGCGCGATGACCGCAATTTGGGTGTAGGCCGCGATGACCGACACGCCTGAGTTGCCCCAGAGCGGGTTCGGGGCAGCCGCCTCCTGTATGAAGATGGGGACAATCGCCCAGTGGAGGCCGAAGACCACCAGCGCCTGCCAGAAGCCGCCGATGATGAGTCCCAAGAGGATCGGCCCTGCGAAGCGTATCTCGACAATCGCCTTGATCCCGTTCTGAATCCCTAAACCCACCACGCCGAAGACTGGTCCGACAATAAGAAACATCAACGGAATGGTTATCAACAGTGTGAAGAAGGGCGCGATGAAGTTCTTGATTGCCGAGGGAAGGGTCTTTCGGAAGTACTGGTACAGCTTGGCCGCGCCGTAGACCGCGAAAATCGAGGGCAGCACGGTGCCGGAATAGCGCATCATGACCAGCATATTCGCGCCCAAGAACGGGTGGACACCCCACGGGCCGAAAGGATAGAACGCGACAATATCGGGGTAGACCAGTGCCGCGCCGATCACCATGCCAATAAGCGGGTCAAGTTTGAACTTTTGCGCCGAGGTATAGGCGACCATGATAGGGAGGAAGTACATGAGCGCGTCCCCCGCCGCATACAGCACCGTGTACGAGGTGTCGCCTGAAGCCACCCAGCCGGGGAAGCATATCTGCAAGATTGAGATAAGCCCCTTGATGATACCGATGCCCATCAATGCCGGAAGTATCGGGGTAAATACGCCGCTTATCGTGCCGATCAGCATATTCCCAAGGTTCTGCTTGCCGCCGCCGTCATCTGTCCCTGCCGCGCCGCTGGTCGAAACGCCCCGCTTGCCCAGCTCCTCGTACACCTCGTGTACATCGTTCCCGATGACCACCTGGTACAACCCGCCCGCCTTGACCACACTGACCACGCCGCTGGCGCCCTTCACCGCGTCGTCGTCCGCCTTCGATTGGTCGGCCAGCGTGAACCGGAGCCGCGTCGCGCAGTGCACCACGCTCCGCACATTCTCTTTGCCGCCCACGCCGTCTAAAACGCCCTGCGCCGTCTTTCCAAAATCCTTTGCCATCTCTCCAGTCTCCTTGTCAGTTTCTTTTATCAGAACCGTTATGCACGGTAATTCTGTCAATGTAGAGCGTCAGGAATGAAACATCGTTGCCTGAAAGCCGCCAGCCGTATTCTTTTTCGATGAACCGGGCCACCTTTTCGGCGCAGGCAAACGGGCGCGCGTACCGTTTCCGCAACAAATCGTACAGCACCGTGTCCTCCTCGGCTTGCCGCTCGCGGTCGGGATAGATGAAGCGCATCACGGTGTTGCGGAGCAGCGCGACCAGCCCGCTGAAATCGAGGGTGCTCTCGTCAAAAACCGTCTTGTAATGCTTCTCAATGATCTCCACCGACTGCTGAATGATGTTCGACATCTTGATCGTGTTGGGCATATCCGCCGCATCGGACTCGGCGTTGATAAAGTGCAGAGTAATCGCGGCGGCCTCGGCGCGGGGGAAATCGATGCCCGTCTCCGCCTTGATCACGCCCAACGCCTCTTCGCCCACGGCAAACTCGGCGGGATAGATGTGCTTGATATCCCACATGAGCGGCATCTGAATGTCAAGGTGGTCGTGCTGCCGCTTGATGGCGAAGCTCAAGTGGTCGGCCAGCGCGATGACGATGCTCTGGTTCAACGCCTGACCCAGCCGCGCCCGCCCCAAATCGACAATTTTGCTTGCCAGAATAACGTGTTCGTAGGGCAGGTCGGCGAGAATATCCTGAAAGCGGCCCAACTGAAGGGCCTCCTGCGGCACAAAGACCTTCTCCACGAGGCCCATGTCCACCTCGCCGCCCGGCTTGAGACTAAACCCCAGTCCCTTGCCCAGCGCGATAACCTGCTGGCCCTTGTCCTCCGCGAAAATGATATTGTTGTTGCATTTACGGATATTCGTCATCTTCACTACCTATTCTGCCCGCGCCCTCAAACAGGTAATGCCCGGCCTTGCGCCGGTAACAATCCTACTCTTCTATTATCCACCGGGATTTTCCGCTTGTCAAGAAAAATCTTTCGTTTTTGGACGAATTTCGTGATTTTTTTGGGGGATGGGGTATTGCATGAAGGGGGATTAGGGGGGGGGGGAAAGTGTCGGCAATGTGGTTGCCGACATCTTGATTCTGCCTGCTCTCTGGTCGATAGGGACGCGCTTTTCTCCGTTTATACGTTATTCCCTTTGCGGGGGACAGGCTTCTCCGGCGGCCATCTTTGAGCGGGGGCTGTCCTCTCGGCGGCGGGGGCTGTCCCCGCAGAGGGAGATGCCGGAAAACCGCTCAAGTTTTGAGCTTGTACCGGAACGGGAGCCGGCAATTGCCGCAATGTTCCCCTGCCGCATGGTTGCAACGGTCCGCAGATTACCCGTTCATCGGCGGGCAATCGTGATTCGGCCGTGGTTGAGGCCGTGATAGGGGACTTGTGGTTGAGGCGGGGGCAGACCTCCCCTGCGGCCATCTTTGGGCCGTGTGATTGAGGCTGGCTGGACACCTCCTTTTGGCCGTGATCCGGGGCGGTTAGGCGGGCGGGGGCGGCGGTTTGGGGGCGTTTTTCACCGAAACCACGGTCGTTATCGTCACCCCGGGCAAGCGGGGGCTGACCCAAGTCAGCGTGTAGGTGGTGTCCGCCGGTATCGGCTTGTCCGCCTCCACGTTTACTGCCTCCCAGTCCACCTCTTTCGCCGACTCAGGCGGCCCTTCCCACAAGATCTCCGACTCATACCGGTCCCCCCAGACGTGCCCCTTCCTCCCCGTCAGCCAGTTGAACCGGGCCGAGAACGTCTGCTTAATCCACTGCATAATCAGCGGCAGTTCCAAGCCGTCTGTGGGCTTGATGTAGAACGTGAGCAGTGCCCCTTCAAGTTTAAGCCCGCGTAACTCGAATCCGAAACGCTTTTTCGCCTCGCGGAGTACTCGATAGAGCAACACCACGGCGATCGGCAACTGGAAGAGCGGTTCGGCGATGTTTATCTCCGTTCCCACCGCATACCAGACATTTTTCGCCAGTTCTCTAGGTTTACGCATATACAATGCCTCCTACACCCTATATAAGGCGTTGACTCGCCGTTTTGCTTTAGTCTGGCACAAAAAAAGGGTGAAAAAAGATGAGAAAAGTTATGGAATTACGGATTTTCGCGGATTAGGAGGGGTGTGGTGTGAAAGAGCCGCGTTCATCCGTTCAATCCGTGTCGCCATGTATAGCAACACGGATAAACACAGACAACCTCACATAGCGCCATACATGGCGATGCGGATACAAGCAGGTTTTTCACCGCAGTTCTCGTTTAATCTGTGTACCAATTCATCTGTGGTTAAATGTGATTGAATGTTCATCTGTGGTTAAATGTGATATTGTTGTGATATTGTTGTGGTTTAGTGGTTTTTATAAAAATTACAGATCGCTACATACCGCGAAGCTCGTTGTCGAGACGCGCCCTGCTCTCGTTATCAATCACGCCCTTGTCAAGAAGTATCCCGTTCAAAACACCGAGGTAGTTTTTAAGATGCCCAAAATGATTAACCGTTATCGTTTGAAGCTCGGTTCTAAATTCATTCCTCATGTTGTCAACCTCGTTGCGCAGGCCATCAACTTCGCTACGCAAACCGTCAATCTTTGCCCCCAAGTCATCAAAGCGTTTTTCCAGCGAGACATTCAAAACCATCTGTTTGAAGCCGTACTTCAGGAAATTGACACCGTGCATAGCGAACCCCACGATGCAGACCATCACTGCGGCGAGGGCAACGGCCAAGAGAAGGGCAAGCGCCACCGGCGGAAAACCGTTTGTGACATTGTTCAAGAACTCCCACTCATCCATAGATAAAATATAAATAATTTATGTGGTTTCGTCAAGTGTTTTTTTCATTTTTTTCATTTTCAGGCGATTTTTTCTTATATCCACTTTCCACTTCCCGCATGGTTTCGCGGTCCCTTGACGTTTCTCCGGTTTGTCGTTATGTTGGCGGCAAGGAGAATGTTCATGGATAATGCGGCAATCTTTTCCCATGTGGACCACACCTTGCTTGCGGCTTTTGCCTCGTGGGGAGAAATCGAGAAGTTGTGCCGGGAGGCGGTGGAGTATAAGACCGCGTCGGTTTGTGTGCCGCCGTCTTATGTAAAGCGTATCGCCGGCGCGTTCGAGGGGCTGAATATTTGCACCGTCATTGGGTTTCCGCTGGGGTACAGTGTAACGGCGGCGAAGGAGGCCGAGATGAAGGCAGCCATTGCGGACGGGGCGCGGGAAGTGGATATGGTGGTCAACGTAGGCGACGTGAAAAACGGCGCGTTTGACGCGGTTGCCGCCGAGATAGGCGTGTTGAAGAAGGCCGCTGGGGACCATATTCTCAAGGTGATCGTCGAAACCTGCTATCTCTCTATGGAAGAAAAAATCGCGCTGTGTAAATGCGTGACGGATAGGGGCGCGGACTATATCAAGACTTCGACCGGTTTCGGGACGGTGGGGGCAACGCTGGATGACGTATTGCTGTTCAAGAAGCACATCGGGCCCGGGGTGAAAATCAAGGCCGCCGGCGGTATCCGCAGCCGCGAAGACATGATCGCCTATTTGGAAGCGGGTTGTGACCGGCTGGGGACGAGTTCCGCCATCAAACTGCTCACAGGCGGCCAGGCCGGCGGGTATTAACCCGGCTTAAAGCGGCTGGGCAGTCAATTGGGATCGTTATGGACGAAAGAGCCTTGATTCGTGAGGCGGTTGCGGCGCGGCGGATGTCTTACGCGCCCTATTCTTCGTTTATGGTAGGGGCGGCCTTGTTCTGCGGGAACGGCGCGGTTTACCGGGGTTGCAACATCGAGAACGCCGCCTACGGGCCGTCCAACTGCGCGGAACGCACGGCATTTTTCAAGGCGGTTTCCGAAGGCGAGCGGGATTTTGCGGCGATTGCCGTTGCAGGCTGGCCGAAAGACGGCAAACCGGGCTTTGCTTGGCCCTGTGGTGTCTGCCGCCAGGTGATGGCCGAATTCTGCGACCCTGCCTCCTTCCGCATCATCGTCGGCACGGACGAGGACAACTACACCGTGCGGACACTGGCCGAGCTTTTACCGGAAGGATTCGGCCCCGCCTCACTGGGGATCTAATCACGGGTTTTTATTGCGGTTAACCACTTGAAATCGGAATTACTGTTTGCGCAATGCGTCCCCTTGCATAACTTGCGCGATTAGGGTATCATTGGGTATCTTTATCAAGAAGGAATGTTATATGAAGGACTTTTTTTTGCATGTACTGATGGGCGCATCCCCGGCGGGAGCGGAAGGAGCGGGCGGAGCTGCCGGGCTTGTCAGCTTTTTTCCGTTTATTATCATTATCGCGATTTTTTACTTTCTGATTATCCGCCCGCAGAATAAAAAGCAGAAAGAAACACAGCGGATGCTGGGCGCGTTGAAAAAGGGCGACAAGGTGGTAACGATCGGCGGCATTCACGGGACGATCGCTTCTATGGACGGTACCGAAGTGGTCGTGAAGGTTGACGACAACACCAAGATCAAGTTCCTCCGCAGCGCGATCTCCAATGTGCTGAACGCCAAGGACGAGAAGGCGGAGAAAACCGAAAAAATCGAAGAAAAAAAGGATGACAAGGTAGAGACACCGGTTCAGGCAGGGGCAACCGGGGCAACCGGGGAGAACGTTGAAGCGAAAAACGCTTGATCTTGCCGATCAGATTGCCAAAGTCATTTCCTCATGGGACGGCATTGAGGCGATAACGCTAAACGAGGCCGCCCTTGGGGACACGCTGGCCCCGCATTTCGCGCTTACCCTTGATGTGTACCACGCGCTTCCGTTGCCCGATCCAGAGACGCGGCGGGCGGGCTACGGCAAGGCGGATGTGTACGAGGCGGCGTTGAACAAAGACCGGTTTTTTTCAGGCGACATTCCCGTGCACATCGAATTCAAAGGGACAGCCAAGATTGAGAAGCTGGTAAGTGCCGCCTCCGGAAAAAAAGAGACGCTTCGTTCCGTGGTGGATGCCGGAACCTATGGCTTTTACCGGGTGGTTGAGAGCCGCGTCTTGTTCTCGCGGGGCGAATGGCTTTCCAGTGTCAGGAAAACGCTTTCCACGCTGGGGCTGGATTTCTGGGGCGAGTTGCGCGACGTGTACGAGGCCAAGATGGAACATTTTCTCTCCGATTTGGGCGCGGCACTCCTCTCGGACGATAATTTTTACTTCCTCATCTCATCCGCCGAGTTTATCAAGTCCGCCGCCCTCACGCTGTTTTGCATCAACCGCCGTTTTGAGCCTTCGCACCGGTTTTACTATGACCAAGTCTGCGCCTTGCCGGTTTTGCCCGATTCTTTTGACGCTCAAATCGAGACTTTTTTACGCCCCTCGGCGGAGATGACGATGGAACGGAAATACGGTGTCGCCGGGATCATCGCCCGCGGGATCATAGCGTTGCGATGGGAATGAATCGCCGGGGACGGCTCTGCTGGTTTTCTGTTTTGTTTCTTTTTCTGGTCTCATGCGCCTACGAGGCGCCGGCGGCATTTCCGCTTTTCACGGATAACGGTCGTGCGGTCAATGTAATAGCCCGTTCAAAAGAGGCGGCCTCCGGTCTCATCAAAACAAATATTGGAACGAAGAGCGGGGCGAAGAGCAAAAAGGCCGTCTATATGTATTCGTTGCCGGAAACGGTTCATATTGCGGAAAACATCTCGTTTTTGATTGATTATACGGTGCGGGACATGGGGAACGTTCCGTCTGACGCGGCGGGGGAAGCGATAATCGAGGCGCGTTTCAGCGGCGGCAAAAACAAAAAAGACGGCGGCCCGTCGTGGCGGTTGCCGCTGGACGTATCTTTCTTAGGTCTTGCCGACGGGGAGAACGAAGAACGAAAAGAACGGCGTTACCGTTACGCGATCCCCCTTGATCTGGACGAACTCGACACCATAACGATCAGCGCCGAAAATGTCCCGGAAGTTTTGATCCATTCTTTTTCCATTATCAAGCGGTTTTACGGGTTTGAGAACAATGCCGCCTGCGTAACGTTGAGCCCTTTCGTGTACCGGGAGCAGGACGCGGAATCCCGGCGCGAGACGTATGTCATAGACCCGGCGGAACCGTATCCGATAACCGGCGGCAAATCGTTGCGGATGAAAAACCTTGCCCCCCGGTCGGTGATCAAGACGCGGGCGTTCGGGTATGAATCTTCGTCCGCCCAGACTCAGGAAGTGAGCCTTCCCGCCGGTATTCTGGGACGTTCGCCCTACCCGGTAACGGTGGGCGGCGGCGCGGATGCGGTGTTATTGTCGCCGTTGCCGATACCGGATTTTCCCGTGCCGCTTGCCGCCGATCCCGGCGTGATATTGGATTACCCGCAAACGGTTTGGCGGAACGACGATTACGAGATCTTTCGCTGGGAGTCTTTTCCCACGGTTCTCATCTTCGACACGGCGGATTATGCGGTGCAGGACAAGTTGTTCAAGCGGCTCGCCTTCTTTACGGAAAAGAAGGGTTATCGGGGGCGGCTCGTTCCCGACGAGGAGTTGTCCGGGCAGCACGGCTGGAACGCGCATGATTACCGGGCGGAGGACCTGGCCGCGTTCTACGAGCTGGCCGGCCGGCAGAACTTCCCGCTTCTGCCGGAGGAACGTTTTTTGAAAGATGTCCTCCTTGACAACGGCATTATCACGATGCGGGACGGGAATGTTGCGGCGGGAGAAGGGGCGGTGGTCTCCGTTTCCCGCGAATCGAACGGATACCTGCGCCGCCTCTTCATGGCGCACGAATGTTTTCACGGTATCTACTTCGTCGACGAGGATTTTCGTATCTTCACTCGGCAGCGCTACGATGCCTTCGATCCCGTGTCCAAAAAGGTAATCCTTTCGTATTTTGACTACCAGTCCTACGACATCACCGACGAATACTTGGTGTTTAACGAGTTCATGGCGCATCTTCTCCAGCAAGGCGCGGGCGCCGCCGCCGAATACTTTGGCAAGACGATCCCCGAACGGCTTGAAAGAAGCGAATGGCGGCAGCCCATCCTGCCGGAAAAAGACGAGGCGCAGAACACTTGGCCCCATCTTGCGGCGAGTTTTGACAAGGAAGCGCGGGCCTTTTCCGCCTACGTCTCCCAACGCTGGCCCCTCGCCGCCGGAAGAGTCTGGCTCATAGAATAGTGCCCCACAGGGGCCTCCCTTGGACCCGGCATAAGGGGAAATGGCGGCGGTTTTCTGCGGTAAGGAGGGGGAAGTCTCCCCCTCGCTCTCGCCCCTATGGGGAATTGAAAATGGATAACGGAAAATGAAGAATGCTGTCGCGTCCTGGTGTAAAGTTGACACATAAGGAGTCGAAAGATGAGAGATGAGATAAGGTACAGCGAGGCGTTCAAGCTTC
>JAIRNN010000084.1 GCA_031257995.1 Spirochaetaceae bacterium
GGTGGGGGGAAGTCTCCCCCCTGCCTCCTGTCCGCCGCCCGCAAGGGGGATTTGGGTATTACGGCACCCCCCTCTGCGGGGGATTTGCCCCCGAAACGCCCCCACGGGGAGGCCAAAGGCCCCCCCGCTCCCCCTTATAGAAACGTTTCTCCGTGTCTGTCTGCGGCGGCTGGTTACGCTAGCGTTGCTGGGAATAGTGATCGCCGCCTGTACGGATAACCGGCCCCGGATAATCGGTATCGACCCCAAATTCGGTTCGGAGGGGGATGTCGTTACCATAAGCGGCGAACATTTTGGCGAGGCCGGGAACTGGGCGTATATCACGATCGCCGGAGAACGGCCCACCGCCTCCTCCTACACATTGTGGCAGGACACCATGATCAAGGTGAGAATTACCCGCCCCGGGATGTCGGGCCTCGTCTATGTTTTCGTGGACGGCAAGCAGAGTAACGGCGTACTGTTTTCCGACCGGGACGCGATCCCCCAAAGACCGGCAGCGGAAACCGGAAAAACCGGGCCCGTGATCGACACGGTGAACCCCAAAACGGTATCGCCGGGAGATTTGCTCACGATTACGGGATCCGGCTTCGGCGTTTCACGGGAAAACGCAAGGGTATTCTTTACATGGGATCTCGCCGATCGCCCGACACGGCTGGATATCCCCGTCTCGCCGTTCGAGGGCGGCTACGAAAGCTGGGGGGAACGTGCAATCCGTGTCCGTGTCCCCGACGGCGCGGGCTCAGGCTTCCTCACCGTGAATACTATGCCTGTAGACCAGAACGGCGAAACGGACGAATCCGCAACGCCGGTCCCTCCGGGGAGCCAGATGCCGATTGAAGTGTCCCGTGCCAAGGGAAGAAAGACCTTGGGCGAAGGCCGGGAGTATATCGTCGCGTTTTCCACCGACGTGATGGCGCAGGAAGCCGCCGTGCCGAACGCGCTTTATCTTGCGATTCCCCAGCCGGTAGCGGGCGCGTCCCAGCAAATCACGCGCGTCCTCTCCAAAACGCCCAATCCTTTCACGGAGGACTACCGGGGAACCACGCTGTACAAGCTGACCGATATGCGGCCCGGCGAGACGGCGCGGATCTCTGTGAGCTATCTCGTCTCGGTGTACACGGTCGAGACCGCCGTCATACAAACCGCCTTGACCCAGGACGAAAGGCTCCCCGCCTACAAAGCCTATCTGGGGAAAACGCCGCTGATCCCCGCCGACCACAGCGAAATCACTGAGAAAGCCGCCGCAATAATCGGCCGCGAGCAGAATCCCTACCTCAAAGCCCGGCTCATCTACCGCGCGTTGCTCAAAGACCTTGCAATTACCGGCACAGAAACGGACGGAACGCTTGAAGCGGCGCCGGGCGCGGTACCGGGTACGGCGTTGCAAGCGTTGCGAACCCAGACCGCCGACAGTTACGGCGCGTCCCTCCTCTTCTCCGCCCTCTGCCGCGCCGCCGGAATCCCCGCCGTTCCCTGCGCGGGCATCCTGGTCAACGCAGACCGCTCCACCGTGAAACATCACTGGGCCGCCTTCTGGCTCGACGGCTTAGGCTGGCTCCCGGTCGACATCGCCTTTGGCTCAGGCGCCGCCCCCGATGCATGGACGCTCCGCCCCGACTACGCCTCATGGTACTTCGGCAACATGGACAACCAGCGGATCGCCTTCTCCTTTGGCGAGAGTACCCTCCCGCCAATCGACGCGAAAGGCCGTACCGTGGGCCGCGACCGCTCCTATGCCCTCCAAAACATCTGGGAGGAAGCCGTAGGCGGCCTCGAATCCTACTCCTCCTTCTGGAGCGACATCACCATAAACGGCATCTATTACCACTAGCTGCCATTTAGTGGCACGGCATTTGGGGGCGGGGTCTGTTTTGTTGCCGTTACGGTGGGCAGCGTGTTGCTGTTGGGGACAGATGTTATTTCTATGTCTAAAGCAGTAACGAGGGCTTGATAGCAGTGGCTTTATGTTTTAGTCTTAACCGATGAACGCTATTATGAATGTGAGGAGGCATTATGGGTGAAACGAGGGCAAAACTTACGCTGGTGAATGTAAGGGACAAAATGTTGGCCGGGGCGGGGGTTATCAAAGAATCGCAGATTCGCACAGCAGAGGTCAATGCGGTAGTTGATACCGGGGCCACTCCGCTGGTTATACCGGAAACATTGAGGGTCAGGCTGGGTTTGGACATAGCGAAATCGGCCTCTGTTACGCTGACCGGCGGTAAACACGAAGACTGTACCGTTGCCGACCCAATAGAAATCTTTTGGAATGACCGCGACACGATCAGCCGGCCTGTAGTCCTGTCGGGCGAGACTGATGAGGTGCTCGTGGGCGTTTATCCCCTTGAGGAGATGGATTTGATGGTTGATGTGGTTCATCAATGTCTTGTCGGGGCCCACGGTGATGAATGGGTGAGGTATGTCCGGTAAATAAGTTTTGCTCTCCGCTCTCGTCTCTCCGGGGAATTGATAATGGAAAATGATAGGAAGGAATCGCACGGCCTCCAAAATCCGCCACTTTCAATTATCCATTCCCTCGAAGGGGAACCCCCCGGCCTTCATCACAGCCTCAATCACGGTTCACTACAGATGGTGCCAAATGGCGACACAGATTAGGCAGATGAACACAGATGAAGAGGGGATCCGTGGATTGCGCCCGATGCGGATTTTCACGGGTTAGGAGATTCCTGCTGTGAAAAATCCGCATGTATCCGTCTAATCCGCGCTAATCTGCGGTTAAACGTGATTTTTTCACCTTTTTCGCGTTCAAATAAAGCAATACGGCTGACAACCGCATATATATAGTACGAAGGCATCCTATATGTGATCTAAACGTGAATTGGCCGAGCATGTATGGTACAAAGTGGGAACGGCGGTTAATATCGGCGAGTCGCTTTTCCATTTCCCGTGGGCCGAAACGCTCTTCTGCCGCATATTTCGCGAGGCAAAAGCACGTTACGGCTTCGAGATATGCGGGCTTGAGCTTGAAGGGGCGTGGCTCACGTTTTACATCAAGCCCGATGACGGCTTGCAACTGCCGCTGATAATGCAGTGGATGAAGCAAACGTTTTCCGTCCACCTCAATGTGCTGACGGGAAGGACGGGCCACGTTTGGGGAGACCGGTATTTGTCGGAGATCTTGTGGGGAGGGCCGCCTGGGTGGGCGAAGGCGGTGGACTGGGAGGCGGTAAACGCGGAGGCGGACAAGCCGCTTGATGATGTCATAACGTACAGGGCGGCTTGGGGCAGCCCGCGCCGGAATGGGAAGGCCAAAAACAACCAACTTTTGTTCGAAACTGCCCCAAAACACGCTCCCGCTCGGCTAACCACCTCGGATCACGGCAAAACGGCAGAAACACTCAAAAGAGTACAAAGAGGCGGCGGCGGCCCTAAGCGAACGGGAGGACGGCTGAACAGGCGGCCCGGGAACTGGGAATACGCGGGGATATGCTGCGGCGCTGGCGGCAGGAAGCGCGGAAGGCGGGCCGTAGCGGGCAGGAGGGGTTTTCCGGTCAGGGGAACTCCCGGGATGCGGAGGCGGCGCGGCTGAAGAAACGGGCGGCGGATCTGGAGGAGGCGGACGAAATCCTAAAAAAAACGGCGGTCATCTTCGCGAAAAGAAATCCCCGGTAACGGCGCATAAGTTTATGAAGGGGCATAAAGACCAATACGCCGTTAGCGGGACGGCCGGGTTATGAGGGGCAAGCCGGAGCGGGTATTGCCGGCGGGAGAAGCAGGGCGGGA
>JAIRNN010000104.1 GCA_031257995.1 Spirochaetaceae bacterium
AAGCGGACAGCGGCGCTCTGCCAAGCGGACAGCGGCGCTCTGCCAAGCGGACAGCGGCGCTCTGCCAAGCGGACAGCGGCGCTCTGCCAAGCGGACAGCGGCGCTCCGCCAAGCGGACAGCGGCGCTCCGCCAAGCGGACAGCGGCGCTCTGCCAAGCGGACAGCGGCGCTCTGCCAAGTGGACAAAGGCACTCTGCCAAGTGGACAAAGGCACTCTGTAGAGTGGACAGAGACACTCTGTAGAGTGGACAGAGACACTCTGTAGAGTGGACAGAGACACTCTGTAGAGTGGACAGCGGCACTCTGCCAAGTGGACAGCGGCACTCTGTAGAGTGGACATCGTAGGCTTGCAATATCAAACCCTTGATACTGCTCGATTACGATGCGGCCCTCCGTTCCGGCCTCGTCCGTTTTACGGGTCGTTGCCACTTGTACGCTAAAGCCGCTTACCGCCATCCGCCAGCCGTGAAATCGGCGAGAACCGGGCGCGGCTCATCATCGGCAAGGTCAAGGGGATGCGGGAACGGATGACCGGCTTCATGCCGCCGGAACTGATTCGCGGCAAGTCGGGTTGCCCTTCTGTCAGGACTGTCAGAATAAGGGGACTCGTATTAGAATAAGGGGACTCGTATTTATGCGGCCGGGAATGCGGCGGGAAATGGGCGGACGGGGCGGGGGCCATCGGTATTTGTCAACAGTACGGAACGCAAGGAGAAAGGATCGTGAAGAAGCAGGCGCTTAACCCGTATCTGCCGGAGTGGGAGTATGTCCCAGACGGCGAGCCGCGGGTGTTCGGCGGGCGGCTCTATGTTTTCGGGAGCCACGACCGGTTCGACGGGGACCGGTATTGCATGAATGACTACGTCTCTTGGTCCGCGCCGGTGGATGACACCGGGATTTCGTCTATCGCGGGGCGCTCCATTCAAACGGCGATATAGGCGGCCTTTCGGGGGCGCAAAACTACTGGGGCAACAACCACGGTTCTCTTGCCAAGCTGAACGGCGAGTATTTCGTTTTCGGGCGCCGGCAGACAAACGCGCGCGAGTTCAGCAGACAGGGGGTCGCGGAACGGCTGGTCAGGGACAGCGGAGGCGGCTTTGCGCGGGCGGAGATGACCTCGTGCGGCCTGAACGGGAAACCGCTTGCCGGGCAAGGCAGGTACGGCGCAGGCGCCGCCTGCAACCAGAAAAGCGCGGCGGGCGCGTGCAAAACGGACGAGGCTGCGGCCGCAAAAGCGATTCACCCGTTCATCACCCAGAATGCGCCGGACTATGACCCGGACGGCGCGAAAGGCAGCGGCGCGAAACGCGATGGCGAAGAATACGCCCCTTTCCAGTACATCGCCAATATGCGGGACGGCAGCGCGGCGGGTTTTAAGTACTTTGCCCTTGAATGTCTTAAGGAAGATAAGCGTGGAAATCCGGGGAAACGCCTGCGGGGAACTGGTCTGCGGCTTTGTCCGAGAAGGAGTGGCGGCGGTTTCCGTGCCCATCGCGGTATCCGCCTCGGACGACTGGCGGGTCTTCTCCGCAGAGGCCGCCGTTACGGACGGCGTTTACGGGCTGTCCTTCACGTATAGAGGGACGGGCGGGGTGGATTTCAGGGCTTTCTGTCTCATGAGCCCGTTTAGCGCTAGCGGGATGGCTTTGTGTTGGGCAAGAGCGTTCGTGCGGGTGGGGTACGTCCGCCGAGACAGACTTTTCTGTGCGGTCGCATGGGTGTGTGCCGCTCGCCCGCGCGGGGATGGCCCGTAGGCCGGGTGTCCACCGCAGGGCGCCCGTTTGCCGCGCGCGAAACGGGCGCAACCCGTTGTGCCAGGCGCGTTTTGGCATTTCTGCCGGACGGTGCGGCGCCAATAAAGGCGGCGCTTGGATACCGGCTTCGGCGCCGCAGTATTGAAGGCGCAAAAGGTTTTTACCGGCAGCCGCGCCTTTTACCGCCTGTTCGTCTGTTTTGTCAGCTTTCACAGAAAGCCGCCTTCAAGACCGCTTGTAAAGCTAATCGGCTGTCAAATCAGCGCGCCTCTATCCTTATTCGCCTTCGCGATTCATTCCTTACCGCTTTGTCAACTGACAGAACTGCCCCAAATACAAATGAGTTTTGGAACAGGCTCAAGTAACACTGATTTATTCTCGATTGAATAAATCAGCGTTTCTCTGCCCGGACACGCGAAAAAGACTCGGCCGATTCTTTAACATTCTACCTTTGGGAGATAAAAACGAGGCATCTTACAAAAATGTAAGTTTACCAAACGGCCCACGCCCGCCGGCTGTTTGCCTAAACACTATCCCGCCGTTAGTCGCCCAGTTTCTGGTAGGCTTCGTATTCCACGATCACGTCCGCGTCACCCGGCTTATCCAGCAAGCTGACGATGACGGCGACCAGCATACAAACCGCGAAACCGGGAATGATTTCGTAGACGTTGAATATGCCGCCGGAGAGCTGTTTCCAGACGATGACCGTGATGCCGCCGCAGATGAGTCCGGCCAGGGCCCCGTTGCGCGTTGCCCCTTTCCAGAAAATGGAGAGTAGCACGAGGGGTCCGAACGTCGCGCCGAACCCGGCCCAGGCGTAACTTACCAGACTGAAGATTGAACTGCCTGGGTCAAGCGAGATGACAAAGGCAACGGCGGCGACCGCAAAGACCGTTATGCGGCTCATGAGGAGGCTCTGTTTTTCGGTGGCGGTTTTGTTGAGAAACACGGTATAGATGTCGCGGGAAAACGCGCTCGCGGCGACAAGAAGCTGTGAGTCGGCGGTACTCATCGCGGCGGCAAAAATCCCGCACAGGAAAATACCGGCGATGAATCCGGGGAACATCTTCAGCAATGCCTCAATAAACACCGTTTCCTGCGCTCCGCTCGCCGCAAGGTCAACGGGGGCAAGGTAAACCCTGCCGAACGCGCCGACCAAGAGAGCTCCGATGAAGGCGATAACCACCCAGACCATCGCTATCCAGCGCGACACACGGACTTCCTGGTTCGAACGCAGCCCCATAAACCGGACGAGGATATGCGGCATCCCAAAATAGCCCAGGCCCCAGCCCAGCGCCGAGATGATGTCCATTGTCCCGAAGCCCTCGCCGACAAACGGGTTGAGAAAGTTCGCGCCAAGCGCGTTTACCCTTTCTATCGCCTCGGCAGGCCCACCCAGCGACACTGCGCCGACGATCGTCGTGATGACCAGCGCAAGGAACATCAGCAATCCCTGCACGAAGTCGGTCGAGCAGACGGCAAGATAGCCGCCCATGATCGTGTAGGAAAGAATAATCACGATACCGAGCACCAGTGCGCCGGCATAGGGGATACCGAACACCGAGTTAAACAGCTTCGCGCAGGCGACAAAACCGGATGCCGTATAGATTGTAAAGAAAAAGATGATAAAAATAACCGACACCAGCGATATGAGATGAGACTTGTCCTTGAACCGGTTCGTGAAAAACTCCGGAATGGTGATCGCGTCCCCGGCGTGAATCGTATACTTGCGCAGCCGTTTAGCTACCAGCAGCCAGTTAAGATAGGTGCCGATGATCAGGCCGACCGCCGTCCAGAACGCCTCCTTCATACCGCCCAAATACGCCACGCCGGGCAGCCCCATGAGCAGCCAGCCTGACATATCCGATGCCTCCGCGCTTAACGCCGTTATCCATGGCCCGGTGCTTCGCGCTCCCAGAAAAAAATCCTCCGAACTGGCCATCTTCCGGGACTCCCGCAAACCGATGAGGACCATTCCCACAAGATAAATGACAAACGCAGCAATCATGCTGATGATATGTGATGACATTTTATACCTCCTGTCAAAACGTAACTTTATATTCAGCAAAAAGCGTGCCAAAGCCGGGCATAGCCCGGAACCAAGCTGATTGTGTTGGCGCAATTTACTGGGATGGCGTGTCGAGGCTGGAATACCGCTGTCGTAGGGCGGCATTGCCGCCACAGGCAGCGGCACTCCGGCTTGACACACCTATCACACTAATTTGGAATGGCCTTGAGTGTCAAGAGGAGCGGCAGATGGTCAGATAACCCGCCGCCGGTCTGCGGGTTAAAAGATTGCGGTGTACCGCCGCTTCCTGTCCAAGGCGCGTCTTTCAGTACTTTGACACCGCCATAATCCCAAGCGAGACAGTCAAAAAACGCGCCGGAAAGGAAAAAATGGTCGATGCTCTCCCATGCTCCTCGATAATAGTACGACCCCTCATCCAGTTCCGTTCCCCACGGGGTCCAGAAAAGCGGTTCGTCATAGTTTGCAAGGCTGTCCCGAAAACCTTCTTGGCTGCGCGTTACGGCAAAGGGAAACCCGTCCACGAAAAATTCATCGGCGGTCTGGTTGAAATCACCGGCGAGCAGGATGGGAACAGCCGTTTTGCCGCCGGTTTCCCGTTCGGCGCGTATATCCTCGCTTATCCGCCGTATCAACAGGGCGGCAGCATTCCGGAGAGCCTGTGTTTCCTCAAGTTTTCCCAGCTTGGACTTCCAGTGGCAGATAAGGATGACAATCTCCTCTCCGCCGGCATCTATCCAAACTTCGGAAATCGGCCGGGGGATGGCTTTCTCGTCCCTCGAATAGCCGTGACTAAGCGCCCTCGTTATCGGATACCGGGAGAGGATGCCGGTTCCGAGGGACTGGTTGCCCTTTTTGGCAAAATAACCCTGTTGATAGCCGTGTTGGGACAAATATTCCTCGGCCAGCAAATCCAAGACAGATTCGTTTTCGAGTTCGATAAAGACCGCCGCATCGGGCGGTCCCCCTTCTATCTGCCCAAACGCTTTGGCTATGGCCGTGAGCCTTGCCCGGTATTTCTCCTCGTTCCAGCCTTGCGCGGCGCGGTACTCCGCATACTCGTTGCCATCGTCATGGCCGTCGAAAAGCGCTTCCACATTCCATGTCAACACGGAAAGGGATTCAGGCGCGGAACGTGCCGAATCCGCGCAGGCAACCGGCAACATGAGGGCCAAAACACAGAACGGCAGAATACGTCTGCTCAAGACTGCGGATGCCAGACCCGCCCCGGCCAATTTCAAAAACGATATTGTTTGCATAATATCCTCCACCTTTATTATGCGGTTGTACTGTCGTTTTGCTTTAATCGGGAGGCACTTTTAACGTATTTTTTATCGTTTTTTTGAAATTTTTTTCAAAAAGCGGGATTCCACTCCAATGGGATGTTCCTTCCTGTTTCCGCGCCTGTGTAATCTGTTGCTTCCCGTGATTGAGCCTGTGATTGAGCCGGGGGCGTTCTCCGCGGCACTGAAGGTTTTATCAAAAGGTTGCTGTTATTGGTGCCGCACCATGCTGCGTGACTGTACCAACGCCCTCAACATTTCGGGCGCGGTCAATGGGTGTCCTTCGGGCATGGATAATGGAGAATTGAAAATGGATAATAGTCGGGGATAAGGGCGGGGCGTTACGGGGGCCTCCCGGGGCCCTGTTGCATTCATTTACGGTAAAACATTTTTGGGGCCTACACCGTGCCGACGGAATGCCAAAACACGCTCAACGTTTCGCGTGCGGCATTGGGCGCCCGCAGAGGGGGTAAGCGGAGGGCGGCTCAAGTTTTGAGCTTTGACCGGAGCGGAGGGGGAGACTTCCCCTCTTATATTTTCTTAGAAGAAGCACTGTAACGCGAAGATGTGTTGTGCTATAATATCCCTATGAGCGAATACAAGCGGCCCTCGTGGGACGAATATTTTATGGAAGTTTGTGACGCGATTTCTAAACGTGCTACGTGCGACCGGGGGCGGAGCGGGGCGGTGATCGCGAAAGACAACAACATTCTCGTGACCGGTTATGTGGGGAGTCCTCTGGGGCTGCCGCATTGCGACGAGGTGGGGCATCGACTCAAGCAGATGGTGCACGAAGACGGGAGTACCACGACGCATTGTGTGCGTACGGTGCATGCGGAGCAGAACGCGATTTGTCAGGCGGCGAAACGAGGGATCGCCATCGACGGGGCAACGATCTATTGCCGGATGACGCCGTGTCGTACCTGCGCGATGCTGATCATCAATTGCGGTATTGTCCGCGTGGTGGCTCAGCGTCGTTATCACGATGCCGAAGATTCCGAGGAGATGTTTGCCGCGGCGGGGGTCAAACTCGAATACGTGCTTGACGAGGTGCAGCAGTATCCCAATGAAAGATAAGCGATGAAATATATGAAGATATGACCGTTATACGTCCACAGCGAAGTTCATCTGCCTCCCGACACGCTATCACACTAAATGGAACAGTGAGCCCCTCGGCCTTACTTCCATTGACAGAACAGGCTCAGTCCCATACTGTTCGCCGCCCCAACGACGATGTGCCCCCTACCAACACGATGACTAAACAGTACGGGGCAACAAGTTGCCTTTGCCCAAACGAAAACGTTCTATTTATTAGACTTGTTTGGAAACATCAGGTTTCTAAACAACTTCCACTAAAAAGTGCGGTTTTGTAAGGCTTTAGCCCGGCTTTAGCCCGGCTTTAGCCCGGCTTTAGCCTGAAAAACCGCAAGGCTTGAAACAGACTTTAGTCCGCGACAACCAACCCTATTTTTCTATGACCTTGGCCTTCGCGACAGAGAATTTCTCTGCCAGCCGCTTATAGGAATCAAGCGTCGTGTCTTCAATGGGTATTCCTTCCTTGGTTCTGATCCGATAACGCTGGCCGGCCATTTTGCCAGGAAAATAAATGGCATCTACCCCTTCTTGCTTTGGTACATCAATAACCCCCGCCAGCCATTTTTCAACCCTGGTTTGGAAAACCTCGGGCTCGATAAAATGGGTAATGTCTAGGGCGATCATCGAAAAGGGAATCTTAGGGGGCTTTGAAGGCTCACCAAGCCAGCTTGAAATTTCACCGGCGAAACGGCCTCCGATTAACGCTGAACAGATAAGCTCTATGCTCAACGCCAACCCATAACCCTTGTAGCCGCCTATAGGGAGAAGGCTTCCGGCTTTAGCTTCCTTTGGATCGGTTGTGGGTCTGCCCTCCTTATCCATGGCCCAGCCAAGGGGTATAGGTTTTCCGTTATCCTGCGCCATAGTTACCTTACCCATTGCGGTAACAGTAGTGGACATATCAAGAAGGAAGAAATCATCCCCGCCGATAGGAGCCGCAACCGACAGGGCATTGATACCCACAGTAGCCTTGGTGCCGCCGATAGGGGCGATTCCCGGCCTGCTTGCGACACAGACAATCCCGATGCAGTCCCGCTGGGCGATGGCCTTTGCATAGACAGAACAGGCTCCGATATGCCCGGCATTTTTCACCGCCGTGAATGAGACACCATATTTTTTAGCGTTTTCAACAGTCTTATCCACTGCGGCCCTCGCCGCAAGGTGACCTAACGCGTCATGTCCGTCGAAAAGCGCTGTGGCGCCTTTATCAACTACTAATTCTGGTACCGCAGCCTTTGCTCCTCCTTGACAAAAAAGGTCTATATAACGCTCGGCCATTCGTATGCCGTGGGTATCAAATCCCAAGAGCGAAGTTTCAGCTAACAGTTCAGCCCAATGCTTTGCGTCCGCCGAAGATAAACCGGCCCTCGCCATAACTTCCGATAAAAAATTAATAGCATCGCCCTTCATAATGTATTTGTTCATAACAATGTCCTGTTTTTGGAATCTGCTAGTATTACAACGCTGCCACGCCCCTTTTTCGTACGAGGAAGCGGTCACGGAATAATCTTGCTCTGTATCTCGCTCCAGTTGCTCTCGCCGCCTTCCCGTTCGGTTTCCCACCGCATGGCAAAATAGGCCCGCTTGCCCCGGCCGGTCTCGCGGAAGATTATGTATCGGAATCATTAGACTTGTTTAACAACCTGGTTGGTTGTCTCACAAGTCTTGCGGTTTTTCAGGCTAAAGCCTTGCAAAACCGCATTTCTTAGCGGAAGTTGTTTAGAAACTTGAGGTTTCTAAACAACTCTATTAAGTTGCCTCCGGCAGGCACCGGAACCGTTCCGGTCAGGGATCGTTTCCGGTAAAATTCGCTATTTTTTCCCTAAATATTTGCTAAAGGCCATAAAATGTTTACGCTGGGAATCCAGTTCCTTGAGGGTGTCCTGAACATTCAGCGCGAAAGGCGCCTGTAGGTTGAATCGTTCACATTCGGTTTTGTATTCCGCGTTGTTGTTGACGATATTCAGTATCGCCTTATTCATGGTTTCCACCACCGTCGGATTAGTCCCCTTGGGCGCCAGCATGACATACATTGTGGGCAAAATTGCTTCCGGTATGACATCTTTCGCCGCCGGAATATCCTGTAGGTATGTAGGGGATTCCCCCATAAAAGTTGCCAGGGTTCTAACTTTTCCCGCCTCGATATACTCCTTGGCTGTGGCATATGCTACGATACCGGAATCCACATGACCGCCAAGGATGGCTGCCATACGAGCCGCTCCATCACCTGCGTCAATGGGGACGAGTTTCGCACCTCCCGCCTGAGCCATGATGACATAGGAAATGTACGCGCCTCCTCCGGTAGACATGGCGTATTTGATCGTGTCCGGTTTTGTCTTTGCGGCCTCAATAAATTCCTTCATGGTTTTGTAAGGGGAATTCGCGGGAACAATGAGATTTTCACCGGACTGTTTACCGAAAATGGCAACAGGAGTAAACGAGTCGTACCCAAAATTGGAAATTCCTGTTGCCTCGTTACCGCTCAACGCTACCGTATTCGTTACGAGGAAGGTATACCCGTTTGGGTTTGCGTCCTTGTACTGCGCGTTTGCGATAGAACCATTGCCGCCGGTTACATTGCTTATAGGCATGGACACACCCAGTTCTTTTTCCAGATACCGGCAGATAAGGCGTCCGTTATAATCGGTATCACCACCGGCCCCCAGATTCACAATAACGGTGATGTCCCGGGACGGCCATGTTTCCGCAGATGAATCGGCCCCCCCTCCGGCAAAAAGAAAACTCCCCTCTGCCACGACTAACGAAAGAACAAACAGAAACGATACCACTTTAGCATTTTTCATCTTAATCTCCTTGATAAAATATTATTTCCACTCCATATACATGGAAGTGAATGCTTCCTTAGAGTTGTTTAGAAACCTCAAGTTTCTACATGCCAAACATAGTTTGACCAACTTCCGCTAAAAAATGCGGGTTTAAGGCTTTAGCCCGGCTTCAGCCTGAAAAACCGCAAGACTTGTTCAATAACCAACAGGGTTATTGAACAAGCCTATTTTATATCCGCTTTGAGCATCTCCGCCTCGTGCGCCTTTTTGCTGGCTCGTATATTCATAACCACGGTGATAATTGTAACAGCCAGAAATATCAGCGCGATGGGACGAGAGAACAGTGAGAAATTATTCTGAACAAAAAGCTGCGAAACCCTTCTCAAGTTGGTCTCAAACATAGGCCCCAGAATAAAACCGAGGATCATCGGTGTCAGCGGCACACCGGCGGACAGCATTCCGCAGCCTACAAGGCCGAACAATAACATGCCCCACATATCAAAAACACGATTTGAGTCTCCGATGGCGCCTACGGCGCACAGCACCACAACCACAGGAAGCAGATAGTGTTTCGGAATTTTCAGCAAACGCATAAACAGCCGGATACCGCCGAATTCCAGAATAAGCATGGCGAAGGAAGCGATAACCATGGCGATGAAAATTCCGTATACAACGACACCGTTTTTCTGAAAAATAAGCGGGCCGGGAGCGATGTCATGAACCATAAAACCGCCCAAAAGTATCGCTGTTACCGCGTCGCCGGGAATACCCAGAGCCAAAAGGGGAATCATTGCGCCGCCTATTGTCGCGTTGTTCGCCGTCTCGGAGGCCACAATCCCGTCATTGATACCTGTCCCGAACAACTCGGGCTTCCGGGAACTGTTTTTCGCCACCGTATATGCCAGCATACAGGACACCCCTCCTCCGATACCGGGGAGGATGCCAATACCTATGCCAATCATAGCGGACCGCAGCATATTAATGATTTGATCAAAGAATTCTTTTATACTAAATCCAAAGCCTTTAAACTTAAAATTTGTTTTTATCTCGAAACGGGAAGGGTTACGCGATTCCCTTGCATAGGCGATAACTTCGGTAATGGCGAAAAGCCCAATAAGAAAAGCAACCAGTTTGAACCCTCCTGTCAGATTGTAATTGTTGAAGGTAAAACGGGCGCTGGAATCCAGGGGCGCAAGACCGACGGTGGCGATAAGCGCTCCGAAAACAGCGCTGATAAGTCCTTTGACAATATCTTTACCGGTCAGCGCGATAACCAACGACAGGGAAAACACGGCTAAAGCGCAATATTCGTAAGCGCCGAACTTTATGGCAAGCTCAGCCAAAAGCGGAGAGATAACCACCAGTACCGCCACACCAATAATTGTTCCCAGAAAAGAAAAAACGATACCAAGCCCAAGCGCCTTTGCCGCATCGCCTCTGCGCGCCATCGGACTACCCTCAAAACAGGTAGCCACCGAAGAAGGTGTACCGGGTATATTCAGAAGAATCGCTGAAATAAGCCCTCCGGAAATTCCTCCTATATAGAGGGATACCAGCATTGATATTCCCTGAATGGGGATCATCGTGTAGGTCATGGGCAGAAACATCAGAATCGCCATAGTCGCCGTGAGGCCGGGGATGGCGCCAAAGACGATGCCGACCGCGACACCAATAAAAATTAGCAGCCATACAAACGGGTCAAGCGCAACACTCGAAAAAGCCATGCTTAAAGCAGTATTCATACTCATCCCTCCTAAAATCCAAGCAGGCCCCGTGGCAAAAGCACGTGGAGCAGCGAAACAAAGATATAATCCACTAAAACCGATGTTACAACGCTTATGATACCCGTTATAAGAAAATTGCGTTTACCATGCGGGGTCAGTACCAGAATTTGCGCGAACAGGTAGAGCGCGGACATAATCATAAAACCGACAACACTTATCAGGGCTATATATACCGCAATAATCACGAAAGTTAGAATCACTTCCCGATTTTTCTTATAGAACCCGGAAAAATTGAATGAGAACGGTATGGCTTTCCCCGCCTTCACATAGGCTCTGCGTTCCCGCAGCCCCCTGATAAACAAACTCAAGCTCAAAAGACCCAGGCTGCCGCTCCACAGACGCGGAACGAACGCGGAACCCAAAGGCGCCGCGCCAAGGCCGATAAACGTGGAAATATTGAGCGACAACAAAAGTACACCTATGGAAAATACGGTCAGTACCGCACCCGCTATAATGTTTTTCCGATATGGCATCTTTACTCCTCCTCTATTTATTTCCCTTTCCATCGGGGATGATTGTAGACATTTCCATCGGCGACATGGGGCCATTTTTTCCCATCCAAGACGGCAAGGCAGCCCTCCACACACATGGTATGCATAGCCGTAACCGCTTCTCTTGTTTGAGCGGCGCTGTGGGGGCTGCACACAAGGTTTTTTGTCCGAAAAAGCGGATTGCCGGTATCCGGCGGCTCGGTCTCAAAAACATCTATACCCGCCCCCGCGATAAGCCCTTTCTCCAGCGCCTCTATCAGAGCCGCTTCGTTGACAATGCCGCCCCGGGCACAGTTAATGACAACAGCGGTTTTTTTCATTGACCAAAAATGTTCGCGGGTAATCATATTCCTGGTCGTCTCCGTAAGTGGTACATGGACGGACAGGAAATCACAATCCTTCAGCATATTTTCATATTTTTCGTACCAGACGCAGCCCAAGGCCTCTATCTTTTCCCTGGGCAAAAAAGGATCAAAGCCCAGGGATTCCATCCCCAGAGCCTGGGCAAGACGGGCCGTCTCCGCGCCTATAGCGCCTAAACCAATAAAACCCGCCTTTTTACCCAAAACCTCGAAGGCCTTTCCCGCCCCCCGGATCGCCTGAAAGTTACCCTTTTGCGTTTCGGTATGCGCCTCCACAAGATTTTTTGATATGGCCAGCATTAGCGCGATAGCATGTTCTGCCACCGAACGGTTATTCGTCCCCGGAGTAATAACAATAGGAATCCCCGCTTCCGTTGCCGCAGCAACATCGACGTTCTCGAAGCCCACTCCGGGTCTGCCGATTACAGCCAACTTTGGCGACCCCTCAATTGCCCCACGATCCATCTTGCCAATACGAACAATAATCGCGTCCGCGTCCTTCATTTCGTCCGGGTAATTGGCGGGGTCTCCGTTATCCGCCACATATACTTCGGCCTTTCCGTCGAGCATTTCCAGCGCTTCAAAACACACCGATTGGGTCATCACAAATTTCACGATAATTCTCCTTAAATATCCGCCACTAGTCCCAGGGCGCGAATTTTTTCGTTAATCGCCGCGACCTTCTCTCGAATCTTCTTTTCATCATCAGCAGTAACCGTATCAAGAGGACGGATTATCCGCTTGCCGGTAAATCCCAAAAGACTTATGGCAAATTTATTTGCGGCAAAGGCGTTTTTCGACATTGCAAGCACTTCGGCGGTTTCGGCCACCAGCGCATCCAGTGACATGAGCTTCTTGAAAGCTTGCTGATCTCCTGTCTTGTAAAAACGTACGCCCGTTTCATAATGGGCAACAAAGAGCTCAGGAAAAAGCGGCGCTATTGAGGGAACATAACCGTCGGCGCCGATAAGAAAACTCCCGGTTCCCTGAAGCGTTACGCCCTGGAGGACGCTCATATCAGGATTAAGCGCGTATTCCCGGATTATCTTATGAAACTCGGTGAAGTCCCCGCCGGAATCTTTAATGGCGGTAACATGATCGATTTTTGCTATCTTGAGGATTGTTGCCGCTGTCAGTTTCTGCCCGGTAAAAGGCGGGATGTTGTATACCGCAAGATCGATGCTCGTTTCCTTTGCGATAGCTTCAACATGACGTATTGTTTCATCCTGGGAATTATGGCGAGCGTAAAAAATCGAAGTAACAACCGCACACTTTCCCCCCATCTGTTCCAGCCGCTTGATGTTTTCAATAACCCGCCGGGTACCGGAATCCATGACGCCCGCCATAACAGGGACATCTTTGCCCACTTCGTCCAAGGTTATCTTTATTGCCCGGTCCCGCTGTTCCTGGGTAAGGGCCATGGTTTCACCGTTGGTACCGGCCACAAACATCCCGTGAATACCCCGATCCACACAGTATCTGAGCAGAGCGCGGAAACCTTTCTCGTCTACATTTTCGTTTTCATCAACCGGGGTAATAATCGGCGGAATTACTCCGTGATATTTCTTTGCCATCTTAGTCTCCTTACACCTTGTTTTTATTAACAGCCAGTCTTACGCCGTACTCAATAGCGTTTACGAGGCTTGACTCATTCGCGGAGCCCTGCCATGCGTGACCAAAGGCGGTACCGTGATCCACTGAACTGCGGATGACGGGCAGCCCCAGCGTAATATTGACGCCGTTCACCGCCTGCCATTTGCCGGCGGCCCTATCGTACTGAAAACCCAACACTTTAAGCGGTATGTGGCCCTGATCGTGATACATAGCCACAACAATATCGTACATCCCGCCGTGGGCCTTTGCGAAAACCGTATCAGGCGGTACCGGGCCTGCCACATTAAGACCCCTTGACTTTGCCGTTTCAATAGCGGGGCCGATCTCTTCAATTTCTTCCCTTCCAAACATGCCGTTTTCTCCGGCATGAGGATTAAGACCCGCAACGGCGATTTTAGGGGAAGCAATACCGAGACTTGTGCAGGCGTGGTTGGCTAATTCAATTACCTTTAACACCCGATCCTTTTTGACCCGGTCACAGGCTTCCCGAAGTGAAACATGGGTAGATACATGAACAACCCGAAGCTCTCCATCGGCCAGCATCATGGAGTAGTCGGCGGTACCAGTGATATCCGCATAGATTTCCGTATGTCCGGAGTAATAATGACCCGCAACGTGGAGCGCCTCCTTGTTAAGAGGAGTAGTAATCGTAGCGTCTATCTCGTTGGCAAGGGCAAGCTCTATCGTTTTTTTAACCGAACTGAAAGCCGCTTCACCGCTCATGGCATCCACCTTGCCGATCTTGAGTTTTTCCGGATCGGCGTTATGCAGATCGTACACATCAATGGTACCGAAATTAAAAAGACATTCGGCGATACTTTTCACGGGATGAATCTTTACCTTGTTATTTTTCACCGCCACACGGGCGGCCTTTTCGATGATCCGCGAGTCTCCTATCACAACAGGATTGCACTTTTCGTACGTCTCCTTTTTTAACAGCGCCTTTACCGTTATCTCAGGTCCACAGCCCGAGGGGTCTCCCATGGTGATTCCTAAAACCGGTTTATTCATATAACGCTCCTTGCATCACCTGCTGATAAATAGAACGTATATCATCAATGGTTAATTCCTTCATATTGTTTACTAAAAGGCGTGTCTGCCGGCTGCCGGATTGTACCAGATCTTCAAGATCGCTTTCCTTTACGCCGAACTGTTTCAAGTTCGCCGGTATTTCCGTATTTTTTACGATCTCCTTGATCCGTTTGATAATAAAGGCGGCTTTTTCGCCTTCGGCTTTTGAAAAGAGTTCAGGATATACGGTATCGCAGAGAGAAGCAAGGCGGAAAAGGCAGGCATCCTGGTTAAATTCCATCACTGTGGCAAAAAGGATAGCGTTTGAAACACCGTGGGCTATGTGGTACTTTCCGCCCAAGGGATACGAGAGCGCATGAACCGCCGTGGTTCCACTGCCTGTGATGGCGACACCGCCGTAAAAGGCGCCGAGCAACATTTTTTCTAGCGCCTCTTTATCCCTGGATACGTAGGCTTTCTCTATGTTTGCGAAAATCAGCCGTGCCCCTGCGGAAGCATAGAGGTCGGAAAGCGGCGTGGCTTTCTTACTTGTGTAACACTCCACACAGTGCGCCAGGGCATCCACACCTGTAGCGGCGATTATAGGAGGGGGCAGGGCGGCGATACAATCCACATCAAGAATCACTTCATCCGGAATGAGGGCCGGGCTTACAATTCCTTTCTTTACCTGTTCTTCGGGTATAGCCACGATAGCGTTACAGGTAGCCTCACTGCCTGTTCCACAGGTGGTAGGGATCATTATTGTCCAGCAATGCTTTACCGCCTGGAGCGGGTTCACGAGAAGATCCCGAAGACCGTAGGAAGCGCCGCCAAGCAGAACTGCCGCAAGTTTAGCCGTATCCATCACTGAACCGCCGCCGAGGGCGATCAGGAGATCCGGCCTTTTTTCTTTTATTGAAGAAACGGTTTTTTCCACATCCGCCACAGAAGGTTCGGCTTTTATATTATCCGCGATTTCAAGGGAAACCTCTGCTTTGGCTATAGCGTTTTCAAGGGGGATTGTCATACCGAGTCCGCGAAGGACTTTATCGGAAAAAAGCAGGACCTTTTTCGCTCCGGTATACTCAATGCGCCCGGTAATCTGTTCAATACCGCCCTGTCCGTACAGGATCCGGCCGGGTAATTGCAAAAGACTGTTCATAGGGTTTCTCCTTTATTGCCGTTTATGCCAAGATAACGGGTTATTTCCAGCAACGACCTATTGTTCCCGAACCGTCCGCTCTTAGTAATGATGTAACGGCCTTCATGGGGGCCGCCGATTATCTTTCCTATGGGAATGCCTGGATAAATCTCCGCCACAGGCTGAATTCCCGCTATACCAAGACTGCTGCACACACCGAGGGATGTATCACCGCCGGTACAAAGCATCACGGAAAAATCGAATGCGTCGAGCACTTTCCTGGTTAAAGCGCCCAGAGCGCCGGAAATGACACCGCATTCGGCCTCGGTCTCGGTACGAGCCACATCCCCCGCTAGGATAGCCGACTTGAACATGCTTTCTACCGCAATGATGCACATATCCTGCTTCCGCCGCATTTGCCACACCACTTCATCAAAGGCCTCGCTGATTGCCTCGCTGATTTTGTCTTCAATTATCCAGTCGACCTTGAAGCGGATGATCGGAATAGAAAGTATCCGTGAAAGGGTTGTGACCTGCGCGGCAGTTTCGCCCTGGCGTGTTCCCGCAATGACCAGTGAAGGCCCGTTGTTTCTAAGCGCAACGAGATCTACCGGACGGGACGGTTTCCCGGCGGAGTTCTCCATGCTTGCCGCGATATGATTTGCGAAGGCGGCAGCCCCTGCAAGTACTGACGGCTTTCCCAAGCGCATAGAACTGCGGTATACAAGCTCAAGATCCGCCTCGTTCACCGCATCCGCTAAAAATACCGAAACTCCTCCGGCGTGGCGGTCCATGATATAGTTTACCGTATTCGCTTCGCCCCGGCGGATTTCCTCCAGGGGTATACTCTCCACCTTCCGGTTCATCCCGGCGGAAAAAACCTGCACCGCATCCACCACGCCGGCCCCGGAGCTCAATTTTCCGTGTGCAAGGATGCTCTGGTTGGCCGGAAAAGAAGGAGCCGCTATGGCCAGAGAAATATCAATTTCATCCATCACAGCGGCCAATTCCCCGCCGGGGTTTCCCCGGAGTACCGAATCGATCTTTTTGTAAAAAAAGTCCCCGTTTGCGGTCTTTCCTTTTCTGATCGTTTCCCGCACTGCATTATACGCGTCATCGGCACTCATCCCCCGGCTGTTGGTACTCACGGCTATAACTTCGTAATTCTTATACGAAGCGAGACTGAACCGCTCAGGATGAGTAATTACCAAGGCGGATAAGCCGCGGTTCACAAACTGAATCGCCGTATCATTCGCCCCGGTAAGATCATCAGCCAGGATTATCGTCCGGTTTATAGGCATACCAAATAATAGCAAATTTTATGCCAAGTTAATATTTTTAGTAAAAAACATGCAAAACGGCAAGGAAGGGGGCTTAATATAGGGGAAAAACAGCTCCTTTTACCTTTTGTACCATATAGGTATCTCCGATCGGTTAATACGACATGGCATAAACGTTTCATTATAAAACGGAAAAATGTTTCTAATTGAAACATAAAACAAAGTATCGGTATTATTGGTTGATTTTTTGTATTTTTCGCCAAAGCGTAGAACGGCTTATCCCCAAAGCGGAAGCGGTTTTGCTCATTGAACCCCTATTATCCGCCAATACCCGCCGTATATGTTCTTTCTCCAAATCGTTCAAAGCCGGGGAAAACGCCCCAACTGCGGCCGGAAAACCTTCATCCTCCTCCCTGCGGCCGCTTTGCAGATCCGAGAGACGAATCATGTTTCCCTCACAGATGATCACCGCCCGTTCAATCATACCCCGCAGTTCCCGGACATTTCCCTCATAGTGATGATTGCGCAGCCACCCCGCCGCTTTAGGTGAAAAACCGTTTATCACCTTGTTGTATGTCTTGCAGAATTCATCAAGAAAATGAGCGGCAAGAATATCAATATCGTCCAGACGCTTGGATAGTGGCGGGATATACAGGGATAAGGTATTGATTCTGAACAAGAGGTCCTTGCGAAAGAGACCGTCCCGGGCCATAGTAACCAGATTTTTGTTGGCGGCGCAGATCAGCCGCACTTCCACCGGAATAATCCTTACATCCCCAAGACGCATAACCTGTTTTTCCTGAATCACCCGCAGCAGTTGAGCCTGCATGTCAAGGGGCAATTCGCTAATCTCGTCAAGGAAAAGGGTTCCCTTGTGGGCTAACTCAAAATAACCCGCCTTGCCGCCCTTACGGCTGCCGGTAAAAGCGCCCTCCACATAACCGAACAGCTCGCTTTCGATCAGGGATTTAGGCAGGACCGCGCAGTTCACCGCCACAAAGGGACCGTTCCGGTATACGCCGTGATTATGTATACTCTGGGCAAAAAGTTCTTTTCCAACGCCGCTTTCCCCTTCGATCAAAACAGCGGCGGTATAGCGGCTAAACTTTTTTGCGATAGAAATACTGTGGGCAATTTCCGCGCTTTTGTATACAATAGAGCCAAA
>JAIRNN010000109.1 GCA_031257995.1 Spirochaetaceae bacterium
TTTTCGCACGGCATTTTCGGAATTTCCCATCGCCTTCTTCCCGCTAAGTCTTTATAACATAAAAACTTACAAGACAATGGCCTATTTTTACGAATTCCAATTTTTTATGCTACCCCACAATCACGGCATCAATCACATAAAACCACAGATGAGACGAATACACGCAGATTTTTCATTCCACACATCCCTTAATCTGTGAAATCTGGGTAATCTGTGGACCTTTTTATTAAAATCGGTGTTCATCTGTGGTTACCCGTGATTTAGTGTCATCTGTGGTTAATGCGTTGCGCCCGTTATAACCCCAAGTCTTTTCCTACGAGGATGACCTTGATGCGGCCTCTCGGTTTGCACAGGCGCATGATGGTGATGTAGGAACAGATCGAGTCGGGCGAGGTACAGTTGCCGCAGGAACCGGTTTTCGAGCAGGGGGTGTCCCGGTCGCCGAAACGCTGCATGTTGAGCGGGGCGGCGATGGTACGGGCGCGAACCATCGCGTCGTCCAGGGTCTTGGCGGCCTTGTTCATGCCCGCGAGGAGCACGACTTGTTTGGGCCCGAAGATGTAGGCGGCAACGCGGTTGCCGAAGCCGTCCACGTTGACGATTTCGCCGCTTTCGGCAATCGCGTTCACGCTGCCCAAGAAGGTGTCGGCCAGCAACGCTTTGCGCTGGAGTTCGACGCGCTCTTCCGGGGTCGCGGCTTTGTCGCGGTCGATGAGCGTACAGCCCTTCTTGCCCAGCGCGGCTTGTACGCCCTCGTTGTCGATTGAGAGGGACCCGCCCCATGATACCGAGTGTTCCGCCGGGACCAGCGAGTAGAGCTTGTCGAGCGCGTCTTGGGTGTCCGTGAAATACCACGCCTCAAAGTGCCGCTTCCGCAAGTTTTCCGCCAGTCTCGGCCCCAGTTTGTCATAACGTGTTTGAACAGGTGTCAACATCATTTTCCTCCTATACTCCTATAAGCAAATTAAGTTAAGCAAATTAAGTAAATTTCTCCTATTCACATAGTACTTCTTTTCCGCTAGAATGTCTACGGGAAACGCTGGTTTGAATCGGTGTTCCCCTTACGGGGAATGGATATTTGGAAATGGATAATGATTGGAGGCTGTGCGGTTCTTTCCTGTCATTTTCCATTCCCCGTAAGGGGACATCCATCTTCAATTCCACCGATTCAATTCCACCGAAGGGGGGGATGGGGTCTTAGGGGTGGAACCCCTAGGAGAGGGGGTAGCGGAAGAATTGCTCCGGGCCGTAGGCCCTTCGCAATTCTTTACGGAGTTTTGCTATGCAAAACTCCACCGGAATAAATGGAGCAAGTCTGGAGCGAGGGGGAGGCTTCCCCCTTTTTATTGCTAAAAACAATCGTGCCGAAAGGTTTTAAGGAGTGATGATGGGTGACCCACGGGGTTTTTTGAAGGTGCGCCGCAAGGTTTCCGGTTACAGGCCGGTTGAGGAGCGGCTCAACGACTATAGTGAGGTGGAGGCGCGGCTCACGGATGCGGAGCGGCAGGAACAGGCGAGCCGGTGTATGGATTGCGGGGTGCCGTTCTGCCACTGGGCGTGTCCGCTGGGGAATGTGATGCCGGAATGGCAGGACCGGCTTTACCGGGGGGACTGGACGGAGGCGTGGGCGATTTTGCAGGACACAAACCCGTTTCCTGAATTTACGGGGCGGGTCTGTCCGGCGCTTTGTGAGGCGGCCTGTGTGCTTGGGGTCAACGACGAGCCGGTAACGATCCGGCAGAACGAGCTTGCCCTCATCGAGAAGGCTTTTCAGCGCGGCTTGGTGCTGCCGCGTCCGCCTCGGAAGCGGAACGGGAAGAAGGTCGCCGTGGTTGGGGCGGGTCCGGCGGGTCTTTCTGCGGCGTTCTATCTCAACCGGGCCGGGTTCACGGTAACGGTCTACGAGGCGGACCGGAAGGCCGGGGGCTATCTGCGTTACGGGATTCCCAATTTCAAGCTGGACAAGAGTTTTATTGACCGCCGCGTCGATTTGATGGCGCGGGAGGGGGTTGTCTTTCAGATGGGGGCGCGTATCGGGGATGCCCGCTATGGTTTTGGGACGGCGGCGAATGGTATTCGTATCATCGACGGGGCGGCGCTCACTGCGGAGTACGATCTGGCGCTGCTCACCATCGGGGCCCGCGAACCCCGCGAGCTTAACGTGCCGGGCCGCGAGCTCAAGGGGATCGTTCAGGCGCTGGACTATCTTTCCGCGCAGAACCGTAACCTCGCCGGAGAAGCGGACGGCTACACGCCGGATAACGCCTACGGCAAGCATGTTCTGGTCATCGGGGGCGGCGACACGGGGGCGGACTGTGTCGGCACGGCGAACCGGCAAGGCGCGGCGAAGGTGACGCAGATCGAGGTGATGCCCAAGCCGGCGCTCCATCGGGGCGCGGACGATCCTTGGCCGCTCTGGCCCAAGGTGCTGAAAACGTCCAGTTCCCACGACGAGGGCTGCGAGCGGCTCTGGTCGGTAAACACGAAGGCGTTTGAGGGGGAAAACGGCGCGGTGGGGAACGTGAAGGCGGTCTCGGTCGCATGGAAAACGGAAAACGGCCGACCCGTGATGCATGAGGTTCCCGGTTCCGGCTTTGACATCAGGGCCGATCTTGTTCTGCTGGCGATGGGCTTTGTCCACGTCGTCCAAGGGGGCGTTGTTGCCGCGCTGAATCTCGAAACTGACGAGCGGGGCAACATCCGCACCCAGGGCAGTTTCCACACCAGCAACCCGAAGGTCTGGGCCGCAGGAGACGCGCGCAACGGGGCCAGTCTCGTTGTCCGCGCGATGGCCGACGGGAAAGCCGCCGCCTGCGCGATGTGCGCGGCGCTGTAGGTTGGAGCGGGGACTGTTTGGTTATCGTAGCAGTGGGCGGCGTACTGCTGGCAGGGGGATAGCCGGATACCGCTTCATCTGGGTAATTTGGGTAATCTGTAGACCTCTTCATCTGCCTCATCTGTGGTTAAACGTGATTCCAATCGTACGTTCATTGGTGGTTAAGTGGTTGCGTGATTCCCTAATTTATGCTATACTTATCCATAAGGAGAACCGCTATGATAACCATCAGCGAAACCGACGACCCGATAGACATCTGTCTCGATAACGTCTTCAAGGCCGTGTTTACCAAAGACTCCCCTGAATCGCGGGGCGCATTGTCGCAACTGCTCTCCGCCGTTACCGGCCGCAAGCTGACCGTTATCGCCATTACCGCCAACGAGCCCCCCGCCGACAATGTCCGCGACCGGCAGATACGTTTCGACTTGAACTGCGTGGCGGACGAGGGGAGCTATTTAAATGTGGAGATGTCGCTCAACCCGGACATATTCGAGCCGGTTCGTCTTGAGTTTCATCTGGGGAAACTGTTCACCGGGCAGGACATACGCGGCACCGATAAAACTTACAACGACTTGAAAGAGGCCTACCAGATAGCGATACTGGTAAAGGGCCGTTTTTTTGCCGACAGCGACTTTTTACATAACTTTGAGTATTACGACAAACAACGTAAAATGCCGCTTGGAGGACGGACACGGGTCATCACGCTGGAACTGTCCAAGCTGGACTACCTGTCTGAAAAGTCCGTAGAGGAGATGAGCGCGTCCGAAAGGTGGGCGTTTTACTTCAAATATCTGACGGATCGCGGGGAGCGGCAGAAGATAAACGAGATCATAGAAGCGGAGGAGGGAATCGCGATGGCGAGCGAAGTGTTGATGAGGATAAGCAGGAACGATGAAGAGCGGATGCGGCTGGCGAGCGAGCTCAAGTACGAACTTGACACACAAAGCCGTATAGGGTACGCTCGGCAGGAGGGTCGGCAGGAGGGCCGGCAGGAGGGCCGGCAGGAAAGAAACTTAGAAATCCTGAAACTGTTTGAATCAGGCTATTCGGCGGAACAGATCCAAAAACGGTTGAAAACAGAAGGCTCAAACCCCGGCGTATAACTGTTTCCCGTATTTTCTTTGAACTTGTCTTTTTTGGTGGATGGGGCGTATACTTGCGTATGATGTCGGGGACTATTGAGGCGGTTTGTCTGGCCGAAAAGAAGGGGACGGCCAAGCGCGATGTGCGGTCGGGGAGGCTGAAGGCGTGTTACGGGCTGGAGGGGGACGCTCATGCGGGGAACTGGCATCGGCAGGTGAGCCTTTTGTCGCTTGAAAAGATCCGTGAATTTCAGTCAAAGGGCGCGGACGTGCGGTTTGGCGATTTTGGCGAAAACATTGTCGCTTCGGGAATTGATTTCAGGTCGCTGCCGGTGGGGACGGTGCTCCGTATCGGGAAGGCGGTACTCGTTGTTACCCAGATCGGCAAGGAGTGTCACAGTCATTGCGCGATTTTCCAGACGATGGGTGACTGCATTATGCCGCGTGAAGGCGTGTTTGCCGTGGTGATACGGGGCGGGCCGGTCAATACGGGAGACCGGATCGAGATTGCGGCATCGGTAGATGGAGGCGGGCCATGACGGACAAGGCGGATAAAGTGGGGACGGCCGGTTACCGGGTTGCCGTCATTACGCTAAGCGACAAAGGGGCATTGGGCGAGCGCGAGGACGTGTCGGGCCGCGTCATTTGCGAGATGGTCGAGGAGGCGGGTTGCACGGTGGTCGAGCAAGCTTTGTTGCCGGACGAGCGGACATTGCTTGAGGCGGCGTTAAGGCGGATTGCCGATACCAATGCGGCCGACCTTATCCTGACGACGGGCGGAACGGGGTTTTCGTTGCGTGACACGACCCCGGAAGCGACGCTTGCCGTGGCCGACCGGCTGGTTCCCGGTATTGCCGAGGCGATGCGGGCGGCGAGCATGGCCGTCACCAAACGGGCAATGTTGAGCCGTGCGGTGTCGGTGATTCGGAAACAGACGCTCATCGTGAATCTGCCGGGAAGCCCCAAGGCGGTGCGGGAAAACCTTTCTTTCATCATTGACGCACTTGGGCACGGCCTCGACATTCTCACCGGGCGAAAAGGGGAGTGCGCGGCCCCTCCGGGGAATTGAAAATGGATAGTGGAAAAGGGAAAATGCTGTTGGGGGAAGTCGCGGCAACTGCGTTGCCGACCCTCCGTTTGGTCCTCCGCTTACCCCCGAAGGTGTCTGCGACACCCCGCCCCCGCACTAATCACGGCTTTATCCCAAAAAGCCACAGATGGCGGCACAAGAGAGGCGCGGGATGAAAAATCTGCGTGTATCCGTGTCGCTATTTATGGTACCATCTGTGGTAAACCGCGATACAAGCGGTGAAACAAAAAAACCGGATAACCGGAGAATACCCCGGCTATCCGGCGAACTGAAGAAAGTTTTAGTTGTGTTTGCCGCCGGCGCGGCGCGCCGGCTTTATACTTCTTTAGAATTTCAACGATAACCCCACGCTTGCAACAGATACCGCGCTATAACCGAGCTCAACATAGGCGCCGATAGTATCCGTAAAGAAATACCGCGCTCCCAGATTGAAACCATACAAAAAGGTACTCAAGTCATTTTCTGCCGTAGCGGAAACATTTAGAATGGTAGTCTTTACCTCCTGAGTATAAAACAAGTAGCCCAATACAAGGCTCGCATACGTGTCAAGGTTTTCTAAAAAGTTGAAATGCCAGCTTACTTTCGCGCCAAGACCCACAAGCGTACCTTTGTATGAGCTATATGCTGATATCTCTTCCTCATACGCGGTAACACCAAAACATCCGCCAACGGACAGCGGTATGTTCGGCAGCCCATACTCAACGCTTGCGGAAATAGCCGGAAGCGACATTTTGTACGGTAAAATTCCAAGACCAATACCGCCGTTGATGAAAAACTTGCTCCCTTCAATTCCGGGAGCGTAACTGTTGTACCACTCCGCGAAAACTCCTCCCGCAACCGTCATGGCGAGAACCAACACCAAACCAATCTTCTTTGCCATTTTAATCTCCTTTACTTTGGCAACAAAGTGACGTTGATAACAACGTTTTATTATCAACGTTTAGTTATGCGTTTGAAATTCATTTTTTAATGTCGCATAACTTTTTTTACTCTTTGTATACGTGTATACGTTGTATACATTCGAATTCCGTATACCGAATATCCGTCATCCCCCGCAACCGGGGCCAAACCTTAACCTGCGCAAAAACCTCTACGTCATATCCGCCTCCTTCATACGAGCCCGGTAGCGTCCCTCGCAATCAGGCTGATTGCGCCGCCCGCTGGGCGATGTAACCCGTGGTTTCGGCCAGTCCCTCGGAAACAACCTCGATGCGGTCGGCGAGCTGCCTCAGGGCGTAGAGCACCTTGAAGTTGACCCTGTTCTTGATCTTGTCAATCAGGCTGTACTCGTTCTCAAGCACGCCGCCCACGTTGGCGAAGATCGTGAAGAGGCCGCCGAAGTTGACCCCGAAGCCGTCGCAGAACTGGTGCGCCACCTCCTTCAAGAAGATAGCAACGTGTTTCTTCAGGTCTTCGAGGCTGCCGGTATAGCCGCCCCGCTCCTTTGCCGCCCCGCAGACCTCCTCGTAAGAGAGGGTCTTCTCGTTGACCGTCCGGGCGACAAATTCGCCCTTCTTTCCCGGCAAGTGGTTGGGATAGAGCTTTACGCGGATCCTGTGCGGCACCTGCGCGACATCATCAATTACTGACATAAAAAACCTCCTATAATGTCAATATAATTTACCCCTAAAGGTTGGATACGAGATAAAAGGTAAGAAACAGAATCACTTTTAACCGCAGGCGGCGCCAGATGGCGGCGCCGATGATATGGATGAACACGGATGAAGAGGGGCGTGGAATGAAAAATCCGCGAGCCGCCGGCCGCTAAATTTGATAAATCGGGAAAATACCTGAAAAAGAGCCTAAAGTGGTGGTAAAAGGGGCTGAAAACCCATTTTTGATGGGGGGGGGGCTGTTTTAAGACAAGAAATTCCCCACAGTCTGTTAGATAATAGTACTTTTTTCACTCTTAGCACCCTTTTCAACCATCCCGGTTTCAGGCCGACGGATATCTTTATACCCGACACGAAAAAATGTGTCAAGTGGGGTACCATAAAAAACCTTCACGAACTTCTGTTTCGCAATCCTTTTATTCCGTTCGTGTGGTTCGTGGTTAAATGTGATGAAGGATGACGCGCGCGATTTCCGCAACGTCCGCCATCGCGCCCTTGCCCAAATCGCCGCAGGCTAGGCGCGCTTCACGGGGCTCAATGATGACCGCGCCGCGTGTTTTGAGTACCGCGATGTTTTCTCCGGCGCCGGGGTTTTCCCACATCGCGGTGTTCATGGCCGGGGCGACGAAAAGCGGCTTTTGCCAGGCGGCCAAGACCACTGTGGAAAGATAGTCGTCGGCGATTCCCGCCGCGATCTTCGCGATGATGTTTGCCGTGGCCGGGGCTATCAAGACCGCGTCCGCTTTCTTGGCAAGCGATATGTGGCGCACGTCCTCGTTGCCTAACTCCTCGAACATATCTGTGGAGACTTTGTGCCCGGTCAGCGTCTGCAGCGTGAGCGGCGTGATGAAGTGTTGCGCGGCGCGGGTCATAATGACGTGTACGGCGATGCCCTCTTTCGTGAGCGTGTTGGCGATGTCCGCCGCTTTGTAGGCCGCGATGCTGCCGGTGATGCCGAGGACGAGGTTCTTCACAGGGCGTCCTCCGCGTTATTCCGGTGGTTGTCCCGATAGTCGTTCAGAAACCGGCAGATGCCCTCCGCGATTTCTGCTTTGGCCGCAAAGCGCGTGATGTTTTTCCGCTTGTCGATGAGAAACGCGGCGTGTTTTTCGGCGGTGATACCGGCGAGGTCGTTCGCCAGCACACAGGCGCAGTGGTTTTTTTCGAGCAACGCGAACGCCGCTTCCGTGAGCGCCGCTTCGGAAACATTGTTCAATAGTTTGAAGCCGACCAGCGCCGATTCGGGCGACAACTCGTGAAAGAGACCGATTATCTTGGGTGTCGGCTTCAGAATCAGACGCAGTTCGCGCTCAGACGAAGCAATCTTGTCCCGCGCGGTTATCTCGCGGCCGCTACCGTCAAGAACCCGGTCAACCGTATAGTCGCTCACCGCCATGCTGTGCACAATCGCCCCGATCTCGTGTTCGGCAAGAACCCGCCTTACCGCCGCCTCAAGATCGGACACCCCCTCCACCTCAATCAGCCGGATAGACGTGCCGCCGTGTTCTTGCGGACATACCGCACGTTTTCCATGTACATAGAAGACTGTTTCCGTGCCGCGCTGCCGGGAAAGCCGTTCCGCAATCAGCGCGCCCAGCCGTCCTGTCGCGAAGTTGGTGATACTCCGCACACCGTCGATGCGCTCCTCGGTACCGCCTCCCGTAACGAGATAGTCCACCCCCGTTTCTCACAACTTTTCAAAGTCTGCCGCGCCGTGCTTGCAGAGCGGGCAGATAAAGTCTTCGGGCAACTCGTCGCCTTCATGCACGTAGCCGCAAATCTTGCACACCCAGCCTTTTTTCGGGGCGCCCCCAACCGGCGGCTTGGGCTTGATGTGGTCAAAGTAGTATTGATACGTAACCGAGGGCTTTTCGCTCACGAGCCCCGCTTCCGTCACATCGGCGACAAAGAGGGTATGCGTCCCGAAATCGGTGTGCGCGGCGACCCGCCCCGATATGAAGGCGTTCGCATACGCCCCGTCCGCATAGAAAACGCCGTTCGCGCTCCGTTTAACGTCCGCCGTATCCGCAAACTTATTCACCGCCCGCCCGCTCTGGAACCCAAAATGCTGAATCGTCTTGAACGTGACATCCTCCGATAAACAAGAAACATTGAAAACGCCCGTTTTGAGGATCAAGTCGTGGGTATAATTCTGCTTATTCACGGCAATCGTAACGCGCTTAGGCGTATCCGTCAGTTGCACCGTGGTGTTGATGATACAGCCGTTGTCCTTGCCGCCGTCTTTCGCGGTGAGAAGGTAGAGCCCGTAACTCAGCTTGAAGAACGCGGCGTTGTCAACCGACCCTTCCTTGACCACGTGGGTCTGTAGCTCCTGCCGGGGAATCGTATTGAGCAACGCCTGGGCCAGCGCGTCAATGCCGCGCCGGGTTTCTTCTTTTACCGAAGACTCGACCGACACGCCGTCCCCGACAACGGTGATGTTCTTCATCTTGGAAAAGAAAGCGCGCATAAGCTTCCCGGCAAGCGGCGCCCAACTGCCGTTCTCGATAAACGCGACGGTCCGGTTTTGCAGATTATGCTCGGCCAGCGCGTTCAAATCGCACTCCATCGGATAGAACACCCCCGCGTTGTAAGTGGGACTGGCAAACACCAGATGACTCGCCCGAAAACTCTCCGCCACCACATAAGAAAAATGCGTCTTGGACACGTCGTACATCTTGATGTTCGACAAACCCCCTTTGCCCAGCGCCGCCGCGAGAATCTGCGCCGCGTTTTCCGTGTTGCCGTAGATCGACGCGTAAAAAATCACCACGGCGGTTTCTTCCGGAGTATAGGAACTCCAGTGCAGATACTTGTCGATATACCAGCCTATATTACTCCGCCAGACCGGCCCATGCAGGGGGCAAACCAGCGCGATGTCCAGCGTAGCCGCCTTTTGCAGAAGAGCCTGCACCTGATTGCCGTACTTCCCGACAATATTCGTGTAATACCGCCGCGCCTCGTCCAGATAATCACGGGGAAAATCCACCTCGTCGGCAAAAAGGTTCCCGTTCAACGCGCCGAACGTCCCGAAAGCATCCGCCGAAAAGAGAATTTTCCGCGTACTCTCGTAGGTTACCATCACTTCCGGCCAGTGAACCATCGGCGCGCGGACAAAATGAAAACTGCGCCCGGCAATTTCAAGCGCATTTACTGCGCCCGCTTCCCCGTCCCCGACCACCTTCAGCCGCTTGTCTACGTCAAAGTCGTTGAACTGCCGCATGATCTGCGCCGCCATCGCGTTGGTTACGATCGTCACCTCAGGATACCGCAGCACAACCTCGGCCAGCGTCGCCGCATGGTCAGGCTCCAAGTGATTGACAATCACATAATCCAACGGCCGCCCGTCCAAGAGATGCGCGACATTCTCCAGAAACTGCCTCGCTACCGCCTTGTCCACTGTGTCCAGCAACACCGACTGTGCGCCAAGCCAGAGATACGCGTTGTACGAAACCCCATTCGGTACCGGATACAGGTTCTCAAACAGCGCAATCCGCCGGTCATTCGCCCCGACCCAAAACAAATCTTCGGTAATTTCCGCAACCTGATACATAAAACCCCCACAGCCCACTTTTATACTATATAGATAACAAACAAACAGCAGTTTGTCAAGCACCCTGCCGCCACCTGCCGTGGAGGCGATAGAGCGCGGCGTGATGGAAGGAGGCGGTTTATCCCTCTGCGGGGGAAGGATGTCCGAATTTCCGGTGTTGGCCAAAGCGATGAGGCAGCTTGTGCCGGGAATGCTTATCTTATCGAAAGAGTTTGGAGGCATTGTCGATGTCTGATTGTAGTTCATCGGCAGTCTGGGGAAAGAGAGAAACCCCATACTTGCCCAACAATTCAATAAAAGCCCTTTTTGAAAGACCGGCCAGCTCCGCGCAATATCCCAGAGCAAGTTTCCGCTCTTCGTTGAGAAAGGTTTTGAGACAAAAATCTGTGTAATTTGCGGACAAATATTCTTAACTCGTTGACAGTGGTCGGCAATTTGCCGCGATCTCCTCTTTCAACTCAATGTCAGAAAACGCATATTTATCTAAAAATCAACATTCAGAAAAAAGGTTTGGCGCGGTGTTTTTGATGAAAACGCGAAATTTTGAAAAATTTTTCGCGAATTTGCAAAAAAAATCGGCTCGGACTAAAGCAAAACGGCAACACAACCGCGTACATATAGGTGTACGCGCTCAGGCGGGAGGATGCCGGGACGTGCTGACAAAACAATCGTAGTTTAAGGAAAGGAGTTCCGCGTAGCGGGACAGAGTCTCTCAAAAAATCGGGGGACAAAATGCAAAAAACACGGAAATTTCCAGGGGAGGGAATCGGATTTAATCGAGTCATCGCGGGGGTGTTGCTGTTCGTGATGACGGCGGGCGTGGTTCCGGCGGAGGCGCTTACGGGGTTTGGGGAAAACCTGGATGCCAGCCGGAGCGTGTTCGATTATCAGTTTGACCGCGCGGACCGGGAGGCGACTCCTGAGCGGTGGCGGGAAACGGCTCGCGAGGGGCTTTCGTTCGCGGTGAGCGCGTGGGAGCGTTACTCGGCGGAACTGTTTTCCGATGCGGCGGCGTTTGCGGCGGCTCGTGAGGAAATGATCGAGTGGAGCGAGGAGGAGTTACAACGGCGGTATGCGGAGTACCTTGCCGGGCAATTTTTCCTCGCTCAGTCGGCGAAAATGCGGGACGAGACGCGAAAAGCGGTTCGAGGGGCGAATCTCGAATTGCTCTACGAGCATGACGAGGCGGGGGACGTACAGATTGACGAACAGAGCGGAGACCCCGTTATCAAATATCAGCCGGAGAGTCTTGCGGAGGACATTCTGGCGTGGCGGGAAAAGACGGGCGCGGGCATAACGCTTGAGTATCTGTACCCCGAACTGGCGGCTTATCTTGGTGAAAACGGGGTGAGCGAGGCGTTGGACCAAACAATGGGGCTCTATACGGTAACAATACGCCAGGGCCTGACAAACGAGATTAACCGCGAGCTGGCGCGGGAAGAAACGCTTTTTATCGCGAAACGAACGCTGGATGTCTACAGTCTGCGCGGCAGGAGCGAAGGAGAGGCTGCGGGAGTTATCTCGCGGGAGATCATAGCGGAGACCGAATATATTGTGGCGCAGGGGATCGCGTCGCTGGAAGAACGGATAAACGCGCTGTCGGGCGGCGCGGAGGATTTGAGCCTCGGCGGGGAAGAGTGGCTTGAAGCGTACCGTGTTCAGTTTGAACGGGGGCTACAGGCGTGGGAGGATGCGGAAGAGCGGTTTTTTGTGCGCCGCATAGAGTGGGAGCAGGATGCCGGGCAGCGTTATCAGGAAGGAGAGGCGGCGTGGGCCGAGGCGTTTTATACCTTGCAAACCGAACAGCAGAAATGGGCGGTGAAAGCGGAAGAGCTCTTTCGGGCGGGGGAACAGCTTTTCATCAACGCGGAAGCGGAGTTGAGGGAGTCCATCCGGCTGGCGAAAGAAGAGTTTGACCGGGACGCGCTGGAACGGCGCGAGGCGGGGAGCGCGCGGGCCGGGGCGTATCTTGAGATGTATATCACGAGCGGGACGGTGGCGTCGGCGGCGGTCGAAAATATCCGGTTTTGGGCCGAGGGTATGGGCAAGGAAGGGTATCCGTCCGCCGGAAGCGCGGCGTTTGATACGTGGGTGAAAAATGAGCTCGCCGGGGAACTGGCCGCGCTGGAAGGCGAATTCCGGAAAATTAAGGAACCGCAGTATATCCGGGTTGAGAGATGGTTCTATTGGGAACAGATCGAAAATCCAAGATATTTTGCGGAGGTGAGGCGGAATAACGAGCTTCTCGCCGCGTTACAGGTGTTGAAACCGGCGGTGATAAACAGCGTGAACGTGAAAGCGGCGCTTCAGGCGTTTTTGGCGAATGTTCTCGTGGAGACGGATGAGTGCGGGTCGCTTGTGGAAGCGATGATCGGCAGAATGGACCGCTACCGGGAGATGGAATTGTGGTCGGATTTGTATAAGACCTACATGGCCAAAGCGGTGGAGGCGCGGAACAGCCTCCAGAATGATTTTGATCTGGTGATCGGGAAAAACGCGGGGCTTCTTGTTGACGTGCTGAACGACGCGTTTAGCAGTGAGGATTTTTTTCTTGACGAGTATCAGATTGAATTGATCCGCGCCGAGGCGGTGAAAAATTACTGGGAAAAGAGGCACGCGATAGCGGAGGCGGTGGCAGACTACGCGAATCTTTTCACCGGGGACCGCGCGACGGCGGGAGACCTTGCGTCCGATTGGGAAAAGGCGCGGGCGGACTACGAGGGGGCGCTTGCCCTATACCGGGAGGCGCAGTCGAGGCTGACGGAAGAAGGGGCGGAAATCCTTGCCGCGAAAGAGGCTCTAAACGAGGCTTCCGCTGCCTTGAACGAGGCCAACGCGAAACTCAACACGCTTTACACCGAACACGGTGAACTGATGGCGGCATATATGGCCGACGACAGCAGTTTTTTTGCCCGCGAATTTTCGGGCTTCTATCAATCGCTTATAGAGAACAACAAAACAATAAAAGCGACCGGAGAGGAAGCGGTTTATACGTCCTATCTGGAACACGCGGCCCGATACTACGACTTGGCGGCGCTTGACGGGGCAAGCGCGCTGTTGAAAGAAATCGTGACGGAATGGGAGGGCGGCAGGAAAGAACAGGCGCTCGCGCTTTTGTCCGCAACTTCTCTTGAAGACTGGTATTACGGCGCACTGGGGATAACACCGTCTCCGGAAGACCGGGAACGTTTTTACGACGTTGCTATCCGGGACCGGCTGGAACGCGAAAAGGAGGAGAAGAGGAAGGCGGCGATTCTTGAAAAGACGAAAATGGCGGAGGGGGAAGCGTATGATGCCGGCCTCATCGCGGAACTCGACGCGGCGGTAACGACGCTGGGAGCGATGATTGAGGCGCTGGATTACGCGGGAAGCCTGTCCAACGCGGTACTGAAGTTTAACGGCGAAAGGGCGGTGAGGAACCTCCGGCAGTTGTACGCGGGCCTGGGCCTCACGATGGAGGGGTATCTCCTGCCCTCGCCGAGGGAGACGGCATCGTCGCTGTTCTATGCCCAGGGGGATCCTGTTGAAAACATTGCCGGATTCCTTACGGCTCTGGACGGGGAAATTTCCGCGCTGCCGGGATTTCTTTCCGGCGAGGCGCAGTCGTGGAAGGCGGCGTTTACGGACTATCTGGCGGCCAAGATAAAAGACTCGGTTTTGAATCCGGTGATAGATCAGGTGGGTGTTATAAGCGCGATAGAGGCCGATCTCGAAAAGATAAAGGCGGCGGAGAAGATAAACGGGTTTATCGCGGAACAGGACACGGAGAGTGCCCGGTATCTGTGCGCGGCAATTGACTTGGGCGTCGCGCTTTCCCCATTTTCTATTGACGATCTGAAAAATGAAGCGGCGAAGAGGATCGCTGCCGAACTGGGGATGCTTTACACGGAGGAGGAAAGGCAGGAAGCGTCCGGAATAAAGGATCATTTGGGGCAATACCGGGAACGTTACGCTTACGCGGACGATGACATCTGGGCGGCATCGCTCGAACGGGCTGCGGAAAGGATTATCGAGCGGGAAAACATCCGGTCGTTTGACGGGCTCACGACGTATGACCGCGAGCACACGTTTGGCGGTTATGAAAAGGAAGCGCTTGATTCGCGTCTTTTCCTTGAGGAAAGCGGGCTCGTTGAAAGCGATTCGTCTTTCTACGCCCTGATTCCCGAACTGGCGGGCCTTATTATCGAGACGATGAGCCCGGCGGATCCCGCAGATCCGCCTTTGGCGCCCGATTTCACCGGGATAAAAGAGGTGTTGTCGGCATGGAAAGACAAGTACGGCGCGTTATTCGTGATACCCTCTCGTTTTCTCATCTATACAGTCGCGGGACAGCTTGAAGACGCAACCGATGTGGAGGCATTGTTAGCCGCTCTGGAACTTGATGCTTGCGAAGGCGCGGAGGAAATATGGGCCAAAACCCGGCGGGAAGATTTTGATTTGACGGACAGCGTTTTGTCTTTCACGGACAACGGACAGACGGCGGGCGAGATTGCCGAGTCGATTGTCCTGGCGCGGTTGAAGTATTTCGCGTTCACCGGGGACAACGCCGGTTTTGAAGCGGAACTGGCCGCGCGGGAGGTGTCCGGCGCGGTCATCGAGATAGCGCAGTTGTTCAAGGACACCATCGACAAAGGGGCGCGGTATTACGGATACGATGTTTCCGGGGATCTTTTTACATGGGCGTTAAAAATGCAGGCGGGAGACGTGGAAAAAGCCGCCGAACTTGCCGATTTAATTACGTTTCAGAACTGGGGCGACGGTTTTATCACGGGGGTTACCGGAAACGAAGGCGGGCAGAAAGATTATTTCAGCGCGATGATTCAAACGGCAGCGGGCGGCTATGCTGAAACCTTGCAAAAAGAGATAAACAAAAATCAAAACGTCCTCAGCATTGCGGCGGCCCTGAAAGCCATCGAGGAAAAAAGACAAGTCCTCGTGGACGGCGGCAAGCAGCACTGGCGTTACTATATTACCGAACCGGTGACGGAAAGCAACAATATATTTAAGAATTATAATAACGGCGTTACCGAAGAAGAAAAAAAGCTGAAACCGGGAACCACTGACGCGGCCGATGAACCAAGCGATGAGATGAAAGGCGCAGCCACCATGCTGAAAGGCTTTTTGGCCGACGCTTTTGAAAGGCTTGATTTTGAGGAGAGAAAGCTCAACGACGCTTTTTTGTATTACGACACGGTAAAAGACCGGAACGCGCTTGCCGCATACGCCGAAACCGCGCGCCTCTATCTGACGGAAGCGGAGCGGGTGTGGACGGACGATGATTTGAAGCCGGCGGATTACCAGTATACGGAACTCTATCAGAACGCGGCCTCCGATCTAAACGGCTATTTTTATACGCAAGATTTTCTTCAGGGCGAGCTTCTGAAAAACGGCGCGGGTATTATTCTTGCGAAAGAAAGCAAAGCGGAAAAGGAACTGCTGGTTCAAAAAAAATTAATGGAAATCACCGGGCAAAGAGCGCAGTATGCGGAGTTGCTTGGAGACATGAACAAGGCGGCGGCCTCGTTTGAGGAAGCCGGAAAAACGTATGAGGCGTACTATCAGTTGTCCAAAGAAGCCTTTGTAACAATGGAAGAAAGACGCTTTGAATATGAAAAGCAGGACGCGATCAAGCGGTGGGCAAGTACGGCCTACCTCGCGTCAGGCGGAGAGGATGCGCCTAGTGAAACCGAGTACCGGGATCCCGCCGCCGAACTTGCCTACAGCGGAGAACGGCTCCGCAACGCGGACGCGGCTCTGGACGCGCTTGCCGGTCTGTATAACGGCGGCGAAACGGCGCGGGCTTATCAGGACAAAGAGTATCAGGAGCTTTATGAAAAATACAAGATGAGTTTTTCCCGGATGATGACCGCGATAAAAACATCGGCGGCCCTGAATAAGGCAATTGCCGAGGAGACGGTGAGGAATCAAAACCTGTACAGCGACTATCTTGATTCCCTGTATGAGTTAACCGGAGGGATAAACCATACCGCGAATTTCGGCAAACCGGAAACACAAGACGAATACAACACGGTCAACCAGTTTATCACCGTTGAAAACGGCAAACTCACCTTTCATTTCGCGAACGCGAACCGTTTTGAAATAATCCTGACCGATGAAAACGATGTGTCTTCGTTGACGGAGTTTCTTACCCCCAAAGAGGCGGACAAAAAAGACGAAAGAACGAAAAACGAGACAAACAATGTTTCGGCATTTGAGTTGAGCGCGCGCGAGTTAACGGAACGGCTCGCCGCGCGGTATACGGACAGCGCCGGGTTCAAAACGATGACGCTGGCGCGGGAATATCTGATCCGTAAAATCACCGAGGATTCGGGAAACGGCGCGTTTGCCAAGAGCTCTCTGCCAAGATATCAAAGGGACCAGACGGCGGTCAGTGAACACGGCGGGCTTGGGCGGATGTATACGGATTCAAGAAATAAGGTTTACGAATCGGCGGGATCGAACTACGCATGGTTTGAGGCCGAGCAGAAAAAAGTATGGGACAGTCTCGGCAAGGAGGAACAGGAAGACATCGAATTCTGGACGATCCTCACGCTTTTGGGGGATACGGTTTCCGGGTCGTTCAGCAGGACAGACGCGCTCGTGTACGAAGCGTTGCGGGATTCGTTGCAGAGTAAACAAAACTATTACTCCCGAACCGGCAACGCCATGCTTGCCGCTGGGGCTCTGGCACTGGCGATTCCCTGGACCATAGGGCATGGGGTTATGTTAATGGCGATAGGGTTTTCGCTGCGGTACGAGTACGATATGGGCAGGGAGACTATGAGCCGGCTGAGAACACAGTCTGCCGAATACGCGAAAATCGTTGGCGAAACCCAGAACACGGTGACCGGCAACTTCACGGCGATTGCCGGCAAGCTCAATGCCTACCATAAATCCTGCGACCGGCTGGCAACGCTTATCGGCGAGGCGGA
>JAIRNN010000125.1 GCA_031257995.1 Spirochaetaceae bacterium
CAAGGAATTGCCGGCGCGTGAGCCAAAAGGATTTACGAACAAAAACTTTTGGACAAGGGGTTACTGTGTCAGTACAGTGGGATTGGATGAAAAACAAATTCGGGAGTACATACAGAACCAAGAGAAGTTGGAAGCGGGAGAACAAGGTTATCTAAATTTCCAACCCCCTTTAAGGGGGCTTCCTCAAGCCACCGGCTTTGCCGGTGGTCTTTGACTCTTTTATAACGGTATCGGCGCTTGCGCCTAATTCCCGCGCTGCCGCCCGTTTGATTATGGCTTTCTTTATATCGGGCTTACAGCCGTTACCGCCGTATTCCGCGTAAAATGTTTTATGGGAACAGGATGAGATTATTACAGGCATACCGCTTTTTACCGCTTGAACCGCCATAGGCGCGGACGTCTTCACTTCCGCAAAACGGGCATTTTAATGCTGCTGCCGCCATAACTTCCCCCTCATAACGTTTTCGGTATAGTATATCTGTATTTATAATAATAAGTCTAGAACATTACCGAAGAATGCCAGTTTGATAGCCGATCGAACTTACGGGTAATCTGTTGACCTTATTCATTATCCCTTTTCAATTTTCCATTCGCGCAACGCGCGCTCCGTACCATACATGTTCTGCTAACTCTCTTTCTTTTCTCATAAATATAACCTCGTACAATATATACGGTTGCCAGCCGTCCTGCTTTAATCCGGTACGAAAAAAGCGCGAAAAAGATGAAAAATTTGACCTTTTGATACAAGCCCACTTGACATTTTTTTTGCGGTACGTTATTTTTACTGTGTTCGGGGGGCGTAGCGAAGTTGGTTATCGCGCTGGCCTGTCACGCCGGAGACCGCGGGTTCGAGCCCCGTCGCTCCCGATCAAAACGCGAAGTACTGCGTAGCATAGAGCAGCGGATAAAGGCATCCGGGGCTCGAAGGGATTTTGCGGCTTGAAAAAAGCCGAGTCGGCGCAGGGTTTTTTCAAGTAAAACCGCACGGATGCGGTTTTAGCAAAATCCCCGGCCTGAAATGAGCGGACAGGATGTACGCGAATGGAAGGGAGCCCCGTCGCTCCCGACTAAAACACGAAGTACCGCGCAACATAAAACCACGGGGGACAAGGAGTGGGGGTGGCGGAAGACGGCGTTTCGGGCATTGCGGATACGGAGCCCGAAACGATGGCTGGAGCCAGGGGGAGCCGCGTCAGAAAAGGCGGTACATAAACAGGCTGCCTCTTCTACGGCGGTGGCGGCGCTTCCCCTTTGGGGCATTTGCGGACAAAGGTGTTGCGAACGATTTTTGAACGAAGCGTAAAGAAAAGGGTTGCGGTGCCGGGCGGGCGCTTTGACAACTCTTTTTTTTACGCCGGGCAGTAGCGCAGTTGGTAGCGCGCTTGGTTCGGGACCAAGAGGTCGCCGGTTCAATTCCGGCCTGCCCGATTCCTACGACAATGAATGTTCAACCAACAATCGAACGGTATCGCGCCGAGATGGGCAAGCGGATTGCCGGTCAGGAGAATATGATCGATGGGCTTCTCACGGCGCTGGTGGCGGGCGGGCACGTTCTGCTAGAGGGGGTTCCCGGTCTTGCGAAAACGCTTGCGGTTAAGACATTGGCCGAGGTGATCGGGCTTTCGTTCAAACGGATTCAGTTTACCCCCGACCTTCTGCCCGCCGACCTTACCGGCACTCTGGTGTGGGAGGCTTCGTCTTCGGCGTTTTCCCTGCGGCGCGGCCCGGTTTTTGCCAACATCGTTCTTGCCGATGAGGTGAACCGCGCCCCGGCGAAGGTGCAGTCGGCGTTGCTGGAAGCGATGGAGGAACATCAGGTAACGCTTGGCGAGGAAAGCCACAGGCTGCCTGACCCGTTTTTCGTGCTGGCGACCCAGAATCCCATTGAGCAGGAGGGGACGTATTCGCTTCCCGAAGCCGAGCTTGACCGTTTTTTGGTGAAGCTGAAGGTTGACTACCCGTCCACCGAAAACGAAATACGGATTGTTACGGGGAATTTGACGAAAACGCCGATCGTCCCCGTCCTCGACACGCGCGCGTTGCGGGAACTTCGCGAGGCGGCGGAAGCGGTCTTCGTTGACCAGAAAATCACCGAGTATATTGTTTCTATTATACAAGCGACGCGGGTGGGCAAAAAAGACAAGAAACGCGCCGAGGGGCTCTACCGGTATATCGCGTATGGCGCGTCGGTGCGGGGAAGCGCGGCGGTCTACAAATGCGCGCGTATCCGGGCGATGCTCGACGGGCGCGATTTTGTTACGCCGGACGACGTGAAAAAAGTCGTGCCCGATGCCCTTCGCCACCGGCTCGTGCTGTCCTACGAAGCTGAGGCGGAGACGGTCGATGCCGACAGCGTGCTGGCGCGTATCCTCACCTACGTCAAAGTGCCGTAAGCGTGGAACGACCGCGATTTCTCGAGTGCTTCTACTTATGCGGTTATTCCGATTTCAATACCTCCCGTTGCGGCGTTGGGCAGATCTCCCTTGCGGCCACCTGTGGCCGGAACGTTTGAGGCGGTCTGTAACTCCTTTTTGGCTGTAATGTGGGCGGTCAGCCCGGCGGAGACGCGGGTTTGGCAGCGTTGTGGGCCGAAAACCGGGTCGTTATCGTCATCCCGGGCGACCTAAGGCTGTCCCAACTCAAGGTATAGGCCATCGCCCCCGCTACCGGCGTGTTTGCCGACTTGTCTATTGCTGCCCAGTCCGTCGCTTCCGCATCCTCCGGCGGCTCCCCGTCCAAGATCTCCGACTCATACCGCTCCCCCCACACGTGCCCCCTCCTTCCTACGATTATATTGAACCGTAAAGAAAACGTTTGTTTCAGCAGCTGCATTATCAGCGGCAGCTTAAAGCCGTCATCGGGCTTGATGTAAAACGTGAGCCGCGCCCCCTCAAGCCTTAGCCCGCGCATCTCGAAGCCGTAACGCGCTTTCGTTTCGCGGAGGACGCGGTGCAGCAGCACTACGGCTGCCGGCAGCTTGAACAGCGGTTCGCCGATATTGACCTCTGTTCCTACTTTGTACCAGATGTTTTGTTGTAACTGTCTATGCATTTTCATAAATAACACCTCATACACTATATATGCGGCTGGCAGCCGTATTGCTTTAATCAAACGGGAAAAAAGCGTGAAAAAGATGAAAGAATCACGGTAAACCGCAAATTACACGAATTTTTTGTTTCAATCCCTTTCTTAAATCTGAAAAACCTGTGTAATCTGTGGACCTCTTCATCTGTGTTTATCCGTCTTATCCGTGTCCATCTGTGGTTTCCGTGATATTTTTCATCTTTTTTCACGTTTTTTTGGAGTACCCACTTGACAAAAATTTTTGGGCGTGGTATGAGTACTTATCGTCCTGAAAGTTGGGACGGGATCGTTATTCAAAAGGGTAACAGTTGTATATGAAGAAAGTTTTGTTGTCGTTTAGGTCCTCTAGGCTGCCCTTGTCAAATAAATTTTCCTCCTCCATCCATCAAACGGATTCTCAGCCCCTTATACACCCCTTTTAGGTCCTGTTTAGGCCGTTTTTATGGGTTTTCCCCCTTTTTTCAGTTTCTCTTTTTTTGCGTTTTCCGGGTTGTCCGCAACATGTTTGCCCTCCTCCTCAAATCCAAAAAAAGAAGGGTTGTCCGTGGACGGCCTTCCGTTTTCATCGGTTCAGGTCTTCCGGCAGGGACTGGGATCGCTGTTGTTGAGCGTTGTTTCGGGCGGCGCGCGCGCGTTGCGCGAATGGATAATGGAAAAGGGAAAATGATGGGAATAAAACGCGCGGTCTCAAAATCAGGTCATTATCCCTTTTCAATTATCCATGTTCCATTCCCCCGAAGGGGGAACGCGCCGGAAACAGCGCTCATAAGTACGACGGCCTTCCTCCGAAAAGCCAAGAAAGAAGGGCCGTCCGTGGATGGTTTTCCGTTTTTCTACGGACTCAGGTTTGCGCCGGGTCCGGAATTGCCGTCAAGGAGCGATAGCGGGCGAAAAACGTTGCTTGCCAATCAGGTGGGGGAAGTCTCCCCCTCGCTACGGTCTTGCGCCCTCCGCTACCCCCTCTGCGGGGCCCGCCCCCGCAGCGCCCCCGGTAACAAAGACGACTGAATAGTTACAGTAGAACAACTATATCGTCAACATATTTCGCCCTTGACCCAAAAATCAAACAAACGCCGCAAGGTACTCTGATTGACGCTGAACACACCCATCTTGTAAAAAATGCCGTTAAGGGTTATAATGAAGATCGCATGACAGAACCAAGAAAGGCGGCATTGAGCCTTCTCATCACTATTTTCCTCTTCGCGGTGTTCACGGTCGCGAGTTTTGCGGGGCTTTTCGATCTCATAGAGACCCGGTTCTATAACCCCAGCGTTACCGCCGTTCTGTCCCGCGAGCTAGATCATGAGGCGGGTTCCATTGAAGTGTTTTTCACAAGCATTGAACGCTGGTTCAACGACAGTCTCGCCGATCCCGCCGTGAAACGCAGTTTTCTGGTCAACCAGACAGCCGCCGATATATATGAGCGTTCAGAAGTTTTCGCGCGGCTCCACGAAAAACTGGATGGTCTGCAATGGGTTCGTTTCATTGACGCGGGCGGCAACCGCATTCACTATTCCACATGGCAGGGCGACCTGATCCGTGAAGATTCCGCGACAGCCGTTTACCGTATGTACACCGATGCCGCGTTTTATATGCCGCTGGAAAATCTTCTTCCTCTGCCAAACGAGGCTTCCCGCATCATATTTGATCCGTCCGGCGGCCACATCGTGTTTTCGTTGCCGTTTTACGATGCGCTTGACGCATACCGGGGGCTTGCGGTGTTTTCGCTTTCAACTTCCGCCATTCAAAACAGGCTGATTGCCGAAAGGACGGGCGGGCAGGGTAAAATGTGGCTCGTCACCGAACCGCTTGGACTTTTGCGTAATGTTCCTGAAGACAATATGACCGGGGTACTCGAAGCCGTGGCGGAAAACTGGAAACAAAGCGGTGTTGCCAAGCAAGTCTCCGTGTCGGCCCTCGAATCGGGCGGCAACCGCACCCGTCTTGTTCTTCTCACGGCAAAAACTCTGCAAGGGATTTTCATCGGCAATCTGGTAAACGAAAACATTTTTGTTTTTCCGCTCGGTCTGAAAATGTTGCTGCTTGTCCTGTTTTTCATCAGCGTGTTTCTCGTTTTGTTCCTTATTACCAATATTCGGCAGGATCCGGTGGTCATTGTCCAAAACAGGCTCAAAAATCTTCAAATCAATCTTATTAAGGAATATTACGACCAAAAAACAGACATTGAACTAGGTCACTGGGGCATGGATCTCATGCAACGGCGCGAAGAAATCCGGAATGAGCTTAAGTCCGGTCTAAAAACAAAGATCGGCAAAAAACTGGACAAGGAGATCGACACCTATATCGACAAGTCTTGGAATGACTTGCTTGCGGTGATCGGCGGCAGACTTGAACGGACGGTCAACGAAGAAGAAATCCATTTTTCGCTTAATCGCCTGACCAATATGCTTTCTTCGCTTGTTGAAGATGGCACGTTCACCCAAAATGGTAAAGTGCCGCCGTCTTCAAGCGAAGCCGATCGGGAAACAGACAACACCGGAACGGCCACAGGCGCGGATGCGAAAGAGATAGCGGATGCGAACGGAGAAGATATAACGTCCGTTGAAGAAATCCCGGCTTCTGTGGAGGGATCAGAAGAATTTCTCGCGGCGGAAAACATGGATAATACCGTTCCCGATAAAGTTGAAGAAACAATGCCTCTTGCGGTGGATGTTGAGCCGCTTCCGGCGGCGGAAGAACACGTTGAGGACAAAGATGCGCCGGAGGTGTCCGCTGGAACTGATGGAGAAACGGCGGATCTTGTTGAGGAGATCAGGGAGATTGAGGAGCTTGAGGGAATTGAGGAGATCGAGACACTTGAAGAACTGGACGATGCGGAAGTGCCCTCCCCGATACTGTCAAGCCGTGCTGACAGTATCGCCAGAGATATTGAGTGGAGCGAAACGGCTGATGAAGCCGAAGAACCGCTGGCACTTGAACTTGAAGTATCTTCACCGTTTTCCACACCGTCGAGTACTCCAAAACAAATTTTTACTGAAAAGAATGTGTTTGACGACGATACCGTTTCGCTTGAATATGCCGGTTCTTCCGGCGTTGCTCCGCTTCTCTACAAGCCGTTTACACAGACTTCCAACCCTGCTGCGAGTAACGAAAGCCGTGGGCTGGCCCGGAAAGCAAGCCTCATCAACATAACCGACAAGACACCGGTTGACTATGTGGATCTGATCCGTGAACAAGACGGTATTGCCTATATACGGGAAACCGCGCTCCATCCTACCGCCGACGAAGAAAAATTTCTCGATCCGCGCATGAAAGGTCTTGTGGACTCGGTATTAAAACACGCTGAAAAAGAATTCTGATCGGGAGGAAGCGCAACAGGCTTCTCGGCTATTTCATGGTCGTGAACTAAACCTAGTACCGTATGCATTTCTAAGGGCTTTGGAAACCATGAGCCGTGAACATTATTCAGGGCTCATTTGTGCCATTTACTATAGTAAATAGTACTGTGAGTACATAATTGCGGTATTGGGCAGACTGCTCCTTAAAGCCGTCTTTGGCCGAAACCTTTGAGGCTGTCTGTTCCACCTTTTGGGCCGTGATCCGGGCCCTTATCCGGATGGGGGCGCGGGTTTGGGCGTGATTTCGAACGAAAGACGGTTCCCCTTTGCCTTCCCATTCGTCCGGGGGCTGCCCCAAGACAACTGGTACGTCATAACCTCCTCTACCAGCGTTTCTGTCGCCCACGCTTCCACCTCCTCCCAGTCCACTTCTTTCGCCCATTCTGGCGGCTCCCCCGCCAAGATCTCCGACCAGTAACGTTCCCCCCAGACATGCC
>JAIRNN010000130.1 GCA_031257995.1 Spirochaetaceae bacterium
CCTGTTTCACCGTGAACGTGCTCCTTATCGTTCGCATCTCTTTCAGCAGACGGCCGGTTTTGCCGGAGAAGTATGTGCGGACTTCGATATACCACTCATGACCGGGCGGCAGTTCAGGCACTACGCCGATAATCTTGGACGGATCGTTGGCTGCCAGATTCTCCGTTACCTTGATACACAAGCCGGGCGTGTCCAAAGCGCAGAAGTAGACCCCGACCGCTGCGGCCTCTCCGAAAACCCGTATCTTGCCGCCTAAGAGTATGAACATGCCGCCTATGGTAACCACATCGTTCAAGAGCTTCGTTCGGACATCTTCGATCTCGGCGATATAACCTGCGGTGTCGGCCAGACCTTCGGAAAATATCTCGATAAGGTCGACGATCTTCCGCAGGCTGTAGAGCGCCTTGAAGCGGACATCCATCTTGTGCTTGGCCTTGTCCACCGTACCGTACTCGTTCTCAAACATGCCGCCCACGTTGATATAGGCCGTGAAGAGACCGCCGAAGTTGACCCCGAAGCCGTCGCAGAGCTGGTGTACCGCCTCCTTCAGAAAGACGGCGGTGTGCTCCTTCAAGTCTTCGAGGCTGCCGGTATAGCCGCCCCGTTCCTTTGCCGCCGCGCAGACCTCCTCATAAGAGAGGGTCTTCTCATTCGCCGTTCGCGCGATGAGGCAGCCATCCTTTCCCGGCAGGTGGTCGGGATACAGCTTCACCCGAATCTTGTGCAACACCTGCATGGCATCATCAATTACCGACATAAAAACCTCCTGATACAGGTAAAAGGTAATGGATAAGAAATACAAAGATGCTCGAAAACCATTGTAATGATCGGGCGGGAAACGTCAAGTGGAAATTAACCGCAGGCTTGGATACACGGTTAACCCAGGATAAACGCCTGGAAATACAATGCAACCACGGGTCTGTTCGTGTCGTTCGTGGTTAGATTCTTTCATTTTGTGGGTCAAGCTTAGGATTAGATCTGGGGGTGGGGGAAATCGGCAACGATGTTGCCGCGACTTCCCCCACCCTGATGTGGACAGCCGATTTAAACAATTTCTTTTAGCAGCTCTCCACACGGACAGGTTAAACCACATCCCTCATAGTATAGGTAATCAGTTTTACCTCACCGGTCATGCCGTAATCCTGTGGTTCCGGGCGTCGGGGTTTCGGCAGACTGGGCATTTCTTCACCTTCCGGCTCTTCGCTAAGAGAGTGGGCCATCAATTCCGCTGTTTTTTCAATAATGGCATGATAGTTGCGGGCCAAAAGACGGTTATTCAGGGTGCTTGAAACCTCAACCGTAATGCTGTTCTTTCTGGGGACCAGAAGTTCCGTTATATCCACCTTCCTGCGGTCAAAGTCAAAGGGGGACGCTTTTTTGCCGTTCACATAGACCGCGGCGGAATTGCCGTGGGTGGATTCTATGCTGAGGAGGGCGCCGTTGCCGGCGTGCCAGCCCTCAGGCAGGGTAAAGTCCGTGATGTAACGGCCCACTCCCGACACTGCGGGTCCTGCCGAGGGAATCTCCCGCCAAGACTTAAGTTCCGTGCGTCCCACAAGAATAGGGGTTTTCTTGGTTTCATAGTACACCTCCCGGGTAACGATCCCCAGGCCCCGGTCCTCGACGATGGTTTTCTTTTTCCCCTCGTCCCAGTCTTCCACCTCAAGTTCCCATGTTTTCAGGATAATGTCATCGGGAACGGTTACTTCCGTTTTTAATTCCCTGCCATCGCTCAATTTCGTAGTGTAAAGACCGCTACGGTAAGCTTTGAGGATCAGCCGGTCTTCCCGCCGCAAGATTTCATCGGCATCAGTGCTGAGGGCGTAAAGCGGATCCGCCCCGACGGTATCCACCGCAATCAATGTGGCTTCTCCGGGCATCAGGGTTACGGTTACCATAGTATGGGCGGCGTTCCGGACATAGGCGCCCAACTCCTCTATCTTGCCGGTCCAGCAGTTAAGGTGATAGGGTTTGCCCGCCCCTTCTATGGCGATATCACAGGTAAAGGCTTCCCGCTGCGTATACCTATAGTTGTAAACAAAAAGGTACCGTTTGTCCCCGTCTTGCCGGAGACTGGTGAGGATGTTCTTGTTGGATTTCGTAAAGGCCGCCCGGGGTTTCACGCCCAGGGACATGAGGGCATCCTTCGTTTTTGATTGATCCTCCAGTTCAACCACGTTGGGCAGGACGTTCATCTCCTCCATCACCGCCACGAGTTCGTCGTCGCGTTCATTGTTAAAGGGGGTTCGGGAGGCCGCTTTGCCGTGGGTTTTGGAAAGGGCCGGGCGTACCTGTTCGGTAACCCCGTTTACGATCACCACCGGAAGCCCTTGCTTTGCCAGGGCGAGGATCCGTTTTGCCGACGACAGGGGCAGGGCTTCCTGATAGATCAGCAGGGCCCGGTACCCGGGGCCGCCGGGGGCCAATTCCCCCGCCGCATAGGTGATGTACTCGTCCTCCAGTATTTGGGGAGCGAAGTAGTCGAAAGTATAGCCTGAGTTTTGCAGCCCCATGTCCTGCCAGTAGACCCCTTCGTTGGCCCGCATCAGCCGGTTTTCGTAGAGGTCCCTCTCGTCGCCCGCAAAAAGGTAGATATTGTTAAAGTTATAATCCAGCCGGAGGATTCCCAGATCCACCCGGGGTTTGCCCTGCCGCAGGATCATCTGATAACGGGCCAGCATGGCAGTCCAATCGGTGTAGTGTCCCCAGGCGGGCTGCCGGCAGCCGAAGCGTTCCGAGAATATCGGCCACATGCCCTCATGGCCGGGCCAATAGGTGGCGCCTTCCGAACCGGCGATACTGGAATAGCCGTGCAGAACCGTGCGGGCCACCCCGGCGGCGAATTGGGTAAAGATGATCTGGGTGTAAAAGTCCAGACCCATCTGATAGTTCAACATGGTGGCCCCGGTTTCGCTGGAGTAGAGCTTGTTAAAGAGGTGGGCCGGGCCAGCCAGGTTACGGTAGGCTTCGATCTGGGAGGCAAATTCCAGGGATTCCGTTTCGATACCGTCCACGTATTTACCGGGGATGGAAATCTCAAAGGGCATACCATAGGAAATTTCCGCCCGGAGTCCCATTCCGTTCCGGTGCAACCATTCCGACATGGGTTTCAGCATATTGTCGATGTAGAGTTCCGTCATGGTCTGGTAGAGATCGTTCCGGGCATTTCCGATAAAAGGGTCCTCCGATTCGAAGCGGTACTGATAGTCGCCGGGACCACCCATGAAGCCTCCCCGCTTCAGTACAAAGGGCAGATAGGGGGTAAGATCATAGCCCCGGCGTTTCTGGAATTCCTCAAGCAGATGGTAACCCCAGAACTGGCCGCCCCTGCCATAGGTGGAAAGTTCCAGGGAATCCATATACATCTGTACCCGGCCGTTTTTCCGTATCAGGTCCCGCAGTTCCCCGGTTAGAACTTCTTTGTCCCAGTAGCCGGTGAGGGCGTCAATGCCGTAGCGGTCGATATAGTTTACCGTGTAGGAAACACTCACCGATGGCGTGGCGGTCTGGCCCGTGCCGTGGAGCCAGAAGGCAAAAAGTTCCCACTCCCCCGCCGGCACGGTCCAAGTGAGCTTCTCACCGGATACCTGTCCGGTTAATACCAGGGCGCTCTTTCTGTCCAGAAGGATTTTGCCGTCTTTTTTACCACTGCGTTTGACCGCTACCACGGCGATCAGATATTGAACATTAACCTGAGGCATTTTGATGACCGCCCTTTGCAGCGGGCCGGACCGGGATTCTCCGCCCTTAAGGGATTCTACGGTGTAATCCAGTTCCTTTGACGCCGCCTTGTCATCGGGACAGATGGTGGTGAGGTTCGCGTTGGACCAGTTAGTACCGCTGGTAAAGCTGACCCCCATGCCTTTTTTGGTGGTCTCCCGGATAATGGTTTGGGAATCGTGGACCCACTCCTCCGAACCCCAGCCGTAGAGGGCGTGATCCGCCCCCGGTTCGTCCATAGCCAGGAATTCAACCGCGCCAAACCCCGCCTCGTAGAGCATCCGGATATCGTTCTTCAGGGTCTGGTCGGTGTGGAACCCCTCCGCCAGCCACCAGCGTACATCGGGCCAATACTCAACAGGCGGCTTGGCCAGCCGTTTTCGCAGATCCTTCATTTTCTTCTCCTTGCTATACTATACCATATAAGATGGAACACCATACCCTGGTTTATCCCCGGACCCTGGCGGCTCGTTTGTCCCGCAGGCTCTGGGTGATCTCCGCCAAACGGGTTTTGTTGATGTTGTACCCAAAGCCGAAAATAAACAATGCGATAAAGTATAGAACCGCCGGCAAGATGATAACGGCCGCAATGATTCCCGCCTTGGTCGCGTCCGACTGGGCCTGATTCGGCACATAGCCCGTGGCGGCGAGGATGTAACCGGGGATGGCCCCGCCGACACCCATGGCCGCCTTGACGACAAAGGAGTTGAGGGAAGCTATGGCCCCCTCGGCCCGCTGTTTACGGGTATACTCCACATAGTCCACATTATCCGCCTGCAGCCCGTTGATTAAAGTCATGGAGAATCCGCTTCCCATACCGGTCAGAATAGTAACGCCTAAAAGCAGGGGGATATTCGTAACACTAATAAGCCTGATGAGGGGAATAACGCTTGCGATAAGCAAACTGATCAGGTAGATCGGCTTTTTTCCGTATCTATTGGCAAAAAAAGGGGTAAGGATCATGAAGGGCAGCATCCCCGCTAAAGAGAGGAGAGAGGTAAGGCTGAACACATCAAGCCGGTTATCCAAAACATAGGTGTAAAAGTACATGGCGCATCCGCTCGCGGTAGCCATTGCAACGAAGAAAATAAGGCTGGTAAAAAGCATTACCAGTACGGGCCGGGAAGTCAGGATGGGGATAATGTCTTTTAGTTTGTACTTTTCTTCGGTGTTTACCGGTTCTATTCGTTCCCGAATGCCCCGTACCCCGATAATCGTGAATACCAGCACGATAGCCGTCCCCGTGAGGATGAGGGAGTAGTATCCCGAAGTGGGATTTGAGGCCGCGGCGAGGATCAGGGGGAAGGACATGTTGAGGAGCATCATTCCGCTCATGTAAGCCGCGCCCTTAATGGCGGAAAGGGAATTCCGTTCCTTGTCGTTATCGGTCATCACCGGGATCATGCTGTTAAGGGGAATGTCCATCAAGTCGAAGGTAATACCCAAGATGAGGTAGCTGATATACGCGACGGCAAGTTTCCCCCCGGGAGCCCAGAGGGGGCCGAACCATACGAGGAGAAAGTTGGCGCAGCAGATGACGGCGCCGAAAAGCAGATAGGAACGGAAACGGCCCATTTTTGTCCGGGGCAGATGATCTACCACAAAGCCCATGATAGGATCGTTGATTCCGTCAATCACCCGGGCCAGCAGGAAGAGGGTAGCGATGGCGGCGGGATTGAGCCCCACCACGTCGGTGTAAAAGATCATCAGGAACCCGTTAAGCAGAGTCTGAATCGGGATGTTCCCGATATTGACCATGCCAAAAGCTATTTTTTCTCTAATACCAATCCCATCCATACCCCGTTGAATTCTCTCAGATACCTGTTTCATAGATTACCTCCAAAAAATTTGCTTGTAAAAACATTTGACGTGTCTATTTTACCATGCTAAAATAAGTGGACACAATGAAACATCTTGTCGAATATACCATATATCTTGCTTCAAAATATCTTGCTTCAAGGGGGATAACGAATGGAAGACAAGAGTCCTGCCGGTTACCGGCATCTCTCTCTTGCTGAATTGCTTATGCGCGGCAAACCACCGTCGGAGGATAGGTATAAAATCCTCTCCGGCGATTTTAATGTTGAAGGAGGGGAAGTAAAACGGGGCTGGTTGTTTGTTCCAACTCCCTTGGCGCGGCGATCCTATTTTTACCTGCAGCTTATCTCGTCCACCCAATTTCCTCGAAAACACTACACCATACGGGACGGTGTCAATTCATATCTTTTGGTTTTTACCTTTGGGGGAAAGGGAGAACTTTTGTATGAGGGAAAAAGTTATACCTTGGAACCTAAGGAAGGATTTCTCATCGACTGCCGGAAGATCCATCAATACCGGGCAGTTTCAAATGCCGGATGGGATTACCACATTATCCATTTTGACGGCTTTGCGATGCCGGATTATTTTTCCCAGATAGAACAGGGGAAATCGGTAAAATTCGCTTTCCCCCCGGAGAGCCAATTCTGTTTTCTGCTGGAAAGGCTCTTTGAGGTTAATGTGGAGATGAACGGCAGGAATGAGATGCTGAGTTCCTGTCTGCTAACCAACATGTTGACTGAAATAATGCTGACCCTGCCGGCTTGGGATTCCGGCGAGATTCCCCGGAGGATCATGGATGTTCGGGATTATATACAGGAAAACGTGCGGAAAGCGATAGCGCTGGAAACCTTGTCGAAAAAGTTCTTTATAAGCAAATACCACCTGTGTCATGAATTCAAGCGATACATCGGCATCTCTCCCAACGAATACCTCATCACCGCTCGGCTAAACAAGGCTAAGGGTCTCCTGCATTTTGCGGATCTGCGGATATCTGAAATCAGTGATATGACCGGATTTGCCAGCCTGAATCATTTCTTTTATACTTTTAAGAAACATGAAGGAATATCCCCATCGGAATATAGAAAACAATGGCAAAACAACGGATGATCCTTGTTGGACAGTCTCGCCATACTAAAACCTTAGTTCATAGGTTATCATACGCTGGGACAGCCCGGCTCACGACGATGAAACAGCCCTCTCATAACCATTTACTTTGACCGCGTGCCGATAGGCAGGAGGGCCGCTGCCTGCGGGCGGCTGTGTTACCCAAAGGCGGCGTGTCAATAGTCAGCGTTTCTTTAGGGGCTTGTCGATCACAAAAAGATACGTTATACTGGTACTATGGAGGAGGGGTTTGACGTGGGCGGACGGGATGCCGGGCGAAATATCGCCATGACATTCATTCGGGAGGGGGAAGACGTACTTCGCAGCGGGCGGCCCTCTGCGCCGCTTGAGGCGCGGCGGCTTTTTGAGGAGGCGTTGAACAGGGACTACGGCAACAGCGCCGCGAAGTTCGCGCTGAAATCGCTCTTGTGGTGGCAACGACGGCTTGAGGGGTATGCTCTGTTGGCAAGGAGCCCCGACAAGGGCGGGGCGATCGTCGGTGAATGGAAAGGGTTTTACCGGTTCCTCAACGACATTGGGGGGGCCGACGGTATTGATGATGCCGAATGGGACGCGCTTAGGGCGGTCCGGCACTGGGTAAGCGCGTCGGCGCTAGAGGCTTTTGATTACAACGCGCTCAATCCTTCGCAAAGCGGGGACTGGGGGATCCAGTTCAAGCTGGGGCTGTGCTATAAAGGGCTGGGGGATTATGAAAACGCCCTTGTGTTTTTGGATACGGCGGCGGGGTTTAAGCAGGACAATGTTCCGCTGTTGTTTGAACGCGCCGATGTGAAGGCGCTTGCGGCGGAATCGGACGCTCGTTCCGACGGGGAAGCGCGGCTCATCTTTCGGGAGGCTTTTTTGGCCGGCTCAGAGGAGGCGTGTGTGTATTCGATGGAAAGCGCGTTTTTTCGCGGTCTGTACCATGCGGCTGCCGAACGGGGTTACGAAGGGGACGAGATTCTGGAGTGGATACCGGTGTGGGGAACGCTCTTGGGCGCGTTTCCGTTGAAGCGCGAGTTGAGCCAGATAAAGCTGGGAAAACTCAAGGCGCGGGTTTTTGAGTTGGAAAACGAGTTGAAGGCGGAGGGCGGGCCCGGTTCCCGAAATGGGGAACGAAAGCTCGTTCCCCGGCTGTTAAACGGATACTTCTGGCTTCTGGAGCATTATGAGGCTTCCCGGCAGCGCGAGGAATCGCGGCAAGACGGGCCAAGGCTGGTGGAGGAGACGCTTTTGAAGATAGAGTGGACGTGTTCGGGAACGCGGTCGCTTCCTGAACAGATAATGCGGAGTCCTTATTTTGCGGGGTTCCGGGGAAATTAAAGCAAGGCGGTTCCAAAACCCGATTGTAGTGGGGTATTTCTATCTGTTGACAGAACGGAAGGAATTAACCGCGAAGGCGAAGGAGGCGAATAAGGATGGCATTTGCTAGCTTGATAGCCTATCGGCTTTACTGGCACGAGGGATTGAGAGCAGCGCGCGAAGTTGTCGGTGAAAACCTTCATTGCCATTGTATGGCACGCCTTCTTCGCCTTTGCGGTTAAATTATTTGTTGTGTAAACAGGCTGGTTTGCGCGAGAAGGCGCAGCGTGGATAGTGCGGGGCGTTACGGGGGCCGCGCTCCCGTAGAGGGGGTAAGCGTAAGACCCTAAGCCCGCTTGCGGGCGGCGGGCTGTAGCGGAGGGGGAGGCTTCCCCCTTATATGTACGGAATTTTTGAAAACTGCTTGATGAGATTTGATTGATAGAGACGATTTTTGAGAACGGGATTGTTTCAAGGCGTGACGGTTTGGGGCGGTCTCAGTGAGGGAGATGATAATGTCGGAGAATTTGCTAAAGGATGTGCAGAATATACTCACCGAGGAGAAGTTTACTCGCGCGGCTTTGAGTAACTATTCGATAACGCAGTTCAAGGACTTGGACGCGGTGTTGAAAGAGGCGGAAGATGCCCACGCGCTGGACGAGGTGAGGACTCTGTGCGACGAATATTTGACGCATAGCAAGAATTCGATTAAGGCGCTCTATCTTTCGGGTATGATCGCCATCTCCCGTCAGATTATCGATGACGCGGTGCTGGTAAACCTCGTGACGCTCTTCGCGGACAACCACAAATGGAACATCGTGAAGTACCTTTGCGAGCGGATTCTGGAGAAGGGTGAATCAAGGTTTGCGCTGCGGACGCTTGCCGACTGTTACCGGAACGAGAGCAACGAAGAGGCGGTATTTGAAACGTGGCGGCGGCTCGTGAAGATTGATTTTGAGGAAGCCGATATTACCAAGACGCTTGCCGAGCATTTTGAAAACGAGGGTGACGAAGAGACGGCGGTTGATTACTACAAGAAGGCGTTGGGCCGCTATATCAACAAGGGGCAGTTTGCGCCGGTGCGCGAGATTTGGCAGAAGCTGATTGATTACCGGCCGGAAGAGATCGACTTTTTTCTTTCGACGCAGGGCAAGGTGGCCAAGTCTATCTCGCCGGAAAAGGCCGCCGCGATCCTTCAGGATGTGTATCTCTCGTGTAAGAAGCGGGGCGACATCAATATGGCCATCGATGTGTTAAAATTGATCTTCACCTACGACGAGCGCGATGCCGAGGCCCGCAAGGAAATCGCCGAATGTTTTCGCCTGAAATACGCCCATCACAGTCATCTTGAAGAATATATCCGGCTGTCCAATCTGACGGCGAGTTACCGTAATGTGCAGGAAGCGATTCAGGATTTTGAAAAGCATATCGCCTTTGACAAGGGGAATTTTGTGTTCCACCGGAGTTGGGGGGTCGGGCGGATTGCGAAAGTCGAGACCGACGACGTGACGATTGACTTTGCCAAAAAAAGAGGCCACACGATGGCGCTCAAGATGGCGGTTGACGCGCTGGCGACGCTCTCCAAAGATCATATCTGGGTACTCAAGGCCACGCAAAAAAAAGAAATCCTCTACGAAAAAGTGAAGAACGATCCTATCTGGACGCTTAAAACCATCATCAAGAGTTTTAACAACTATTACGACGTGCGTAAGCTCAAATCGGAACTCGTGCCTTCGGTGCTTTCCGAAAACGAATGGACCGCTTGGAATACGAAGGTTCGTAAGATTCTCAAAACCGACCCGTCTTTCGGGGTGAGCCCGGACAATGTGGACGTGTTTTCTGTCCGCGAGCGGCAGAACAGTCTTGCCGAGAAACTGTACAACGAGTTCAAAGCGGAAAAGAAATTTTTGAACCGCGTGGATATCATCCGCAAGTTTGAACACGCCTACGACCCGCAGACGGACGCGGAATACTTTGCCGACATGGTTTCGTATTTCGCCGGATTCCTGAAATCGTACAATCAGGTGAACGAGCAGGTTCTCGGTTCTTATTTGTTGGTCAAGGATATTGCAAGCCGCGTTCCCTCCCTTGCCGAAAATATTCATCTTAATTTCGTTACGCTTTTTGAGGAGATTGACGACATTACCGCCGTGTACGCCGCATTGAAGGATAAGAAGTTGCAGGAAGCGCTGCTCAAGGAGATAAAGCTCTTCGTCAGCACGTGGTTCGATGTCTATGTCAAACTTTTTCCGCTCGCGTTGCGGCAGCAGATTCTTGACGAACTGCTTAACGAGGGGCATAAAGACAGCGTGATCACGCTGGTGCGGAATTGTTTCAACAACTACCGCGACAACCGGAATGCGGTTATCTGGTTCTACAAGACCAACAAGGAAGCCTCTCCCGATTGGTATGCGGAGGCGGCCATTACCCAGGAAAAGGAAGTTGTTACGCTGATTCATATTTTGGACACGAGTTTCCACGAGATTGAAAACCACGTCAACACGCTTGAAAACAAGAAGATAATCAGGCAGGTCGTTGACATCTTGTTTGAGAGCGGTCTCGTTTACGATTATATCGACGCGGCCGGCATCGAGGCGATAGACAGCGTGTATACCCCGTTGCAAAACGTGAAAGACCTTGATCCGGCGCTGAAAGACCGGTTCCGCAAGAACATCATGAAAAAATATCCTGATTTCAAGTTCTCCGGCATTGCCGAAAAAGACACCGCGATCAAGGGGTTGCTCGTTACGATGGCGGCGTTCGAGGAAAAGCAAAAACAGCTCGCGAAGATTATGGAAGAGGATATTCCGGCCAACGCGAAAGAAATCGCGTTTGCCCTCTCTCTGGGCGATCTCCGTGAAAACGCCGAGTTTAAGGCGGCGAAGGAAAAACAGACTATCCTCAACTCCACCGTCGCCAAGCTCAAGGACGACATCGAACGCGCCCAACTGTTCGACCCTTCCACGGTGACGACGAACCGCGTTTCCTTTGGTACCAAAGTGCTGTTGCGTAACGAGACAAAGAACGCCGATGAAGAGTACACGATTCTGGGCCCGTGGGAATCGGACCCGGCCAAGAAAACCATTTCCTATCTCTCTCCGTTTGGCAACGCCATCCTGAACAGGAAGGCCGGCGATAAATTTGATTTCAAAATCGCCGACAGCCAGATGAGTTATGAGATAAAAGAGATAACAGGTGCGCGTATTTAAGGGTATCGTAAAAACGGCTTCTTTTCTCGCGGTGTGCCTTATATGCTTGACGTTTGTCTCCGCGACATCGGGCGAACCTATGGACATCGTAGTGTTGTTTGATATGGGCCGCAGCGGATTGGGCGACTTGGGCGAAACGTACCGTTCGTTTGCTCATTTTGAAGAGACCCGCGACTATATCACCGGCGCTTTTTTGAAAGAGTTTTTGCGGAAGGGCGACACGTTCCACCTTATCTCGTTCGGCGACACGCCGAGAATCGAGCTTTCCCGCCGCATCGAAGGCGAGGGCGATTACCGCACGATCATCGGCCGCCTCCTCCTGCTCTACCCGCTCGCACAGAGCAGCTCGCTGGAAAACGCCGCCGCTTACGCCCAAGCGTTTGTCGCCGAATTACCTCCCGCCCGGCAGAAAAAAGTGGTGTTCTTTACCGCTCAGGGCGGCGTTACCGCAACGGAACTTGGCATGCGTTTCAACAGTGAAAATACGAATACTTATCTGGCCGCTATCCCCGCGTCTTTCGGAACTTTGGTATCGGGCCGGGGCATGATGAAAGTGCCGCCCAAGATCACGCCTCCGGTCATTACGGCGGGTCCGCCCCTCATCGCGCCGCCGGTTATTACGGTGTATCCGCCCGTTTTGCCGTCTCTCCCGGCCTTCAATACGAATGAGTTTACGGAACCCATGCCGCCGCTTGTATTGATTCCGCCGGTTTCAGGCAGCATTGAGCGTACCGCGCCCGCGCCGCTGTCCAACGTTGAGCCGCCTGTGATTAAAATGTTGCATGGGAATCCGCCTGACATTACGGCGGCGCCGGCGAACCCTGAGTTCCGGCTGATATGGGATGGCCGCGACGAACCCGTCTTGTTTGACAAAATCGAGGTACTGGTGACCATTCTGCCCCTTGCCGGGATGATACTGCTGTTCGCACTGGCTTTGGGTTGCGCCGTTACCTGGAAAAGAAAATCCCGCGCCGATACGTACACCATTGAAGACTATCTCTGCCAGATGAACGAAAATAACGCGCCGGAAAACTCGGAAGAAGCTGTTCGTTACGACCTCCCCACACGGGGCCTTCTGCAAAAGGCCGACGAGGCGAGGGAACAGTTGGCGTAACCTTTTTTCGATTTACTGTGGCAGCGTTCAAACAGTTCATGGATATACTAAAAAGGGGAGCAAATCGTTCTCAGGATGTCAACGATGACAATGTCAAGGAAAAACGACGCGGAGCCTCGCATCGTATTTCGTCAATTTGAACGACTGGGTCATCCAGCCGATGTTTCAGACCCTTTGACATACTACGTGTACCAGTTTTCAACATCCGTTTCGCGCCGCTCTGCCTATGGCCGCTTTCCTCCTCTCCTGCCGCAGGTCTTCCGGCATTTCCCCTTTCTCCGCTTGCCCTCATGGACAAGCAGGGTAATGGCGTATTTGCGGCGGCCGTCTGAAGTCCGGGCGCATTCGTCCTGCCAGGGTAAGATTTAACGTGAGGCAATACCGGGGTATTGACAAATGTTCCCCTGTCCTATACCGTGCCCTAGGGCATTCGCTGTTGCAGTGGGGCATTATGATCGGTCTTGATTGAAGGGCGTATGGAAACGCGGCGGACAACGTTAGCCCGCTAACAGGGAGGGTCCGTTTATTTTACATCTTGATGTGCAGTAGGATTATGATAATGGTTGATACAAACGAATGGTACGCTTCATTTCAGCAAGCGCTTGAAAAAAGACGGGAATGGTTATCGCATACGAGAATGCCTGCATTAAAGGCGGGATTCGGTGATTTTCGTACGATTTACGCGACACTGTATTCTATACTTCTCCAAAAGAATTCTATTGTAAAAGATCCGTATAAGGGTGAAGCGTCTGCCGTTGAGCTCAGAATGCCTGAAACAAGCCCCTTTTTTGAGCCAAAAAAGCGGGAAGAGTTTAGTCTGCGCCTTGCAAAATACGACAATCAGCTTGAATACATCGCCGCTTTCCACGATTTTTCTGTTGATACGTTTACGCCGGATAAAATCAAGATTCTCCAGGCGACAATCTGGTTTATAGCATGGAAAAACCTCTCCTTGACGTCTCCGTCGTCCAATACGCAAGCAATGGCGGAAATTTTTTTCAATTTGCGGAACGGCGCCGCCAATAAAACAGTGTTGGGTAATTTGGAGGCGTGTTTTGATGTTCTCTACAATACTGCCTCGCGTATAGACGAAATGCTCAATGAACTCAACGATTACCAGCGTGAAGCGTACAAAGGCAGGATACGTTCATCCATTACGGCGAATATGGACGGCGTTGTTACGCTTGATGCCATTAAACAGAGATTTCCCGCCGTGTTTCCGGGAGAACCTTTTCACAGGGGACTTGTCCAGGAATTATTAAACGAAGATTATTCTCCCGATGCTCAAATAGTACGAGAGGGCATACTGACAAAACTTGCCGTCACGGAACATGAAGCGCCGGTTGTTGGAGAAGTCCAATCTTTCAAAGCAATGCTTATTGAAGGTCTCAAGGCGCTTGGTTCTACCGGCGACACGTTTCATGAAATCGTTGTCAAGATTGGACATAACCACGGGGTTTACCGGCGCAAGAAGAAATCGCCCGGTGAAACAATGAAGGCATTTTTCGCGCTTCTTTTCAAGAGAAGACGGGCTGCCGATTTCTATGAATGTGAAATTGTAAGCGCCATTGATTCAAGAGTGGAGATAATTGATCATCATGTGTTCGTGGAGGAATTAAACAAGAAGGTTAAAGAGTTGCGGGCGATTACTGCCGGAGTCGGACACACGGTAAGACTGGAAAAAATGGATGAAACTGAGCTTCTTGATTATCTTGGCCGGAGTATCCGTGACATACAGAAGTATCACCGCCTCTTGATCGCTCTTGACTCATTTTTCAAAACCAAGGTAAACGCCAACCACCGAAGCCATATCAAAGGGATGCGTCCGGAACTTTCCACGATAAAAGCCGCGCTTTCAAAGGCGGTTGTCAAACATGAATACTACCTTGTAAATCAGAAATGATACGTGAGGCTGATGCAAAACGAAGACGGTCCGCAGATGGCGCGGATTTTGTCTCAACGCCTCGCAAACTGGCCCAGCAGCCCGTCCGCGACCGGTACCCATAGGGTCATCCCGACTGGTACCCATAGGGTCATCACGACCGGTACCCATAGGGTCATCACGACCGGTACCCATAGGGTCATCACGACTGGTACAACTTCGCGTTCATCACGTTGAACACGTCTTCCGGTCCCGAAAAAAGGTCTCTTTCGCTCATACTGTACTCCTTCTCCTAAAGTCAATATAATGTACCCCTAAGGGTTGGATACAAGATAAGAGATACAAAGGTGTGGGATACAAAGATGAGAGGCGGGTGTTTTTGCCTAAAGATGAAGTGTTGCGCTGTCTGAGCGGGAAATAGAGATAACCGGATAGCCCGCTCTCAGCGGGGGGCTTGACACGCTTTTTGCCAAATGTTTGTTGATAAGGGAGGGGTACATGAGTGACGCCGTAAATGGCGTGTTCTGTCTTTTTGTTCGCCGTTATTAACAACATAGGAATAATATAGCACATTTTGAAGGAATTGTCAAAAAAAGGGCGCGTTACCTTAAAATTCATCCAGCCGAAATCGGGCCGCTGTCCCGTCCCGTACCGGGTTTCACTATTCCGCAAACTTTCGCGGCCCTCTTGCACAAAAAAAAACGTTCCACTATACTGAAAAGGTCGGGGGCATTAGCTCAGTTGGTAGAGCGATAGGTTCGCAATCTATAGGTCAGGAGTTCGACTCTCCTATGCTCCAGTTTCGTAAGGCTTTCCATTGTATGGGTTTGCAAAGCAAAACAAACATGCGGAAATTGTTATTGACCGCGAAACCGCACACGCTTTTCTTTCCCTTTTCAGGCGGAAACCCAGATTGTCAAGAACGTTGATTACCGTAATGAATGAGGGGTTGTCTCCCTCGGAAAAAGATTTGTAGAGACCGGCCCTGTCAACATTCGACTTTCCTGCAAGTTGCGCCATTCCTTCGGAACGCGCAATATCCCCTATTGCCGAAAGAAGAAATTCCGAATCGTTTTCTTCCATCGCGGCATCAAGAAATGCCAAAACATCTTCCGGCGCTTTGATGTAATCAGCGGTATCATAGGGAGCGAATGTTATTTTTTCGTAACTATTCAGTCGATCAATGAAACCCAAGGAATTAACCACGGAAGGCACGGAATCACGCGGAATTTTACTCTGTAATCCTGCTTTTCCGCGTCAAGCCCTGAGTTTTCCGTGGTTTTTATTCCTGATTTTCCATGCGACTGAATAGTTACCATTTTTTCTTTCATAGTGTTACTCCTTCTCGCCACAGAAAATAAAAAAGGTCCACAGATTTTGACTTCAAAACGCTTTTTTTGCAAAGCGTTTCAGGCTGTTGGGGATCCGCTTGTCGAAAGCGCCTCCAAATTGGCCTCATAGTAAATAGCGCGGACTATGGTTCATTTCTTGTCAAGAGGGGGTTACTGTGGAGTTACTGTGTTATCCTCAGATTTCACAGATTACCCAGATTTTCACCCCATACCCCCTCTTCATTCGCGGACCTTTTTATTCGTATTTGTCTGTGCGTATTTGTGGTTTTTTGGGATGAAGCCCGTGATTAATGCGGGGTTTTAGAGGCGGGACCCGGGACTGCGTCCTTTGGAGAGAGGGGAGGCTTCCCACTGTCAACAAGTTACGAATTTCTGTCCACAGATTACACAGATTTAAGAAAGGTTTTCAAAAAAAATCTGTGTAATCTGGGAAATCTGTGGACCTTTTGTTTTTTTATTTGCTTAAGTTGTTGACAGAGGGCGGCTTCCCCCAACATTTCCCCTTTTCCACTTTCAATTCCCCAAAAGAGGGAAGCCCCCTAAAAGAAAAGACGGCCCGAAGGCCGTCCTCCTTATGTTTTGCATTGTTTTTCTTATTTTTTCTTGATTGTTTTATCTGTTTTTGAAATATACTAACATTATAACCTATTTTTAACGCACTGTCAAGCATTTTTTTTCAAAAAACACCTGTTTTTCTGTTTTTTAACGCAGATTTTTGATTCCACGGCGCTACTTTAACCGGCTCAGTTGTTCGGTGAGCAGGGGCAGAAGCTGTTTCTTCCGGGATACGATGTCTCCGAGGAAATAGACACCCTCTTCGCGCCGGGGGAATTCGAGCAGCGAGAGGAAGTTCCCCTTGGCCGCGATGAGCAGATTGCTCTTCAACTTGCTGACATCGGTAACCATGAGTGCCGAGAACAGCGCGTCCCGGCCGATCCGCTCCTTTTCCAGCGCGGCAAGGAATTCCTCTTTTCTTGACAACAACTCTTTGGCCGTGTCGACCTCGATCTGGCTCACGGTGAACGTCACGCCGTTTTCCGTGTAGTCCTTCAAGTCCTGATGGATGACCTCGATTGCCGCACGGTCGCCGATGCGGGAAGCGGACTTCTGAATGTCGCGGGTCAACTTCTCGATGTCGAGATCGGTAATGTTCGTCAGAAACTCCGCCGTATCGCGGTCTTCGTCCGTAGTAGTCGCCGATTGCAGACCAAGCGTATCGGCCAAAATCCCGCAGAGCAGAATCGAGGCGATCTCTTTCGGGATCGGCACCCGGTTTTGCTTGTAAAGAGAGACAATAATAGTACACGTCGCGCCGACAGGACGGTTGATAACCGTGATCGGCATCTTCGTCTTGATGTTGCCCAGCCGATGGTGGTCGATAATCTCCTGAATCATGTAATGCTCGACACCCTCCGGCGCCTGACTAGCCTCGTTGTGGTCAACCAGAATAAGCTCAACATTCGGATCGTTCAAGAGATCGTTCTCCGCGATGAGCCCGACAAACGTTCCCGCATCGTCCACCACCGGTAACGCGCGCGATGTGGACTCGGCAAGGAGCGGCCGCACATGACGAATCGGGTCCCAGACATGCACGGGCTTCACCTCGGTATCCGCCATCGTTGACGCGGGGGCGGAATACATCACGAGCATCACCGTCTCCGCCGTGCGGTAGGGACTCATCAGCACCGACACCTTCTTTTTCTCTGCCTTCTTCCGCAACTCCTTGTCCATCTGGTTCCCGGACGAAAGAATCAGAGCGCGCACCCCGCACTCAATCGCGTACTCCTGAACGTCCTCCCGGTCGCCCGTAACGATCACCGCGTTCTCCGGCGTATGAAGCGCCAGCGTTTCCTTGAACGTCGGAATAGTATCCGAAGCGGCAATCGGCACGCACTTGAAAAGACTCTCCTCGTCAAAAGAAAAAACCGTCTGTGCCGACAGCGTTTCCCCGATGAGCCGGATATTGGTCTGCATCGTCGTTGCCGTCTCCGGGTTAATCGCACGGAGAATGTTCTGCGCGAAGGCGTTGTAGTTGAGCAGCGCCGAATAGGCGCCGTCCGCATTCACCACCGGAATCACCTTGATCTTCCGCGCCTCCATCTCCGCCACAGCGTTCCACAGAGACGTATTCCCCAGCACCGGCCGCACTTCGGTACTCATGAAGTAGCCAACCTTGGGAATCATGTCCGGAATATACTGAGGGACCGGCACTTTGAACCGGTCGAAAATATACTCGGTCTGCGGCAAAACCTTCCCCGCACGAATAGCGGCATATTCCGGCTTGCCGAGCAACTGTTTCAGGCGGGCATACGCCGCCGCCGCGACAATCGAATCGGTATCCGGGTTCCGGTGCCCCACGATATAAACGGATTTTGGACTCATACCCCCTCAATATATCACAAAATCAACAGAAAGGCAAGCGTTTTTTTGCCGCATAAGCCAATTACGATTTCGGGAAAATAAAGGAGGGGGAGACTTCCCCTCACCCCTACAAGGAATTGATAATGGAAAGTGGATAAGGGAAAATGACAGGAAGGAAACGCACGGCCTCCAAAATCCGCCATTATCCATTCCCCCGTAGGGGGAAACTGCTCTTTCGTGAACGTAACCCGCACCTGACTGGTTGCCGTGCTGGTGGGCTTGGCGAGCATGTTGAACGAGCGGCTGCCCTCCCCCTATCGAGATGTCCACTGCCGTGAGGTGCGGTATCCGGGAGTTGCGCAGCGCCGCCGTTATCTTGAGAATGCTGTCGAATGAGTAGGTACCCTGCCCTTCCCCGGTGAGTTCATCAACGATGCCGGCAACCCGCACCGTGCAGCGGTTGTCGCCTGAAAAAGTGAGGGTGCAGGTGTCGATGACCGCGATGGCGGGAAGGGCGAAGAGGGCCGGTGAAAGGGCTGCCAGCACGAGGGCAATACGTATCTTTTTCATGGGTCCTCCCTGTTATTGGATTCTTATAAAGGTTTCATAGTAAGAGATGTCCGGAAAACCACTCCCATCATAACAGAGCAATCCATTGTACAGGGTGAAACTATTTTTTGATCCGTCAAAACGGTACGTTGTGTCAATATGTATGGCAGAAAAGCGTGACTGAACCCCATTCAAAGAGAGAATAATATGAATGTTTTCTTTTCTTCCAGTTCATGGGCGGCGGCGTTGAGGTGTTTTGCCCAGAACGCGCAGTCGCGGGCGAATTGCCGGGTCATTTCTTTTGAATAGGAAAGGTAATAACTTGACCGGCCGCCCGCCTCTTTTGTTTTCGCGGCTTCCCGCACGGAAGCAAGGGCCTCGGCATAGGACGCGCCGATGCGCCGCGATTTTTCCCGCACCTTCACTTTCGAGGTGTCGGCGATCCATGCCTTTTGGTAAGGCAGCAGAATGTCTTCGGTCATGGGTTCGCCTTTTTATATCCCCAGTATTTTGCGCTTGATGATGTCGAGGGCCGCCTCGTCGAGGCCGGCCGCCTTCGCTTCCCGCGCCGCCACTTCCGCCGCGTCTTCAAGCGTGGTTTTGCGGATGGTTTCCGTCCGCCCGGCGTTCAGTTTTTCCGCCCGTTCGATTTCGCGCGGCGATTTCGACACTTTCAACAGGATGCCGGAGAGCGCGTCGGCCATCCGGGTTTTCCTTGATCTCGTCTATATCCAGCA
>JAIRNN010000345.1 GCA_031257995.1 Spirochaetaceae bacterium
CCCCGCGCGCTCGGCCTTTTCCGCCGCGGCGCCCCCACGTACCACACGGCTCAAAACCGCCTAAGCGCATTGTGCGACACGCAACGCGATTGGGCGTTTTTGAGCCGTCTTCCACTACCCCCACTCCTTTTTCCGACGTGTCCCAAGCCTTCGTCTGTTGGCTACGGCCGACTCCTATATACAATTCCCCGCCGAGATATACGGGGATGGGGGTGTTACGGGGGTCGGGCCCCCGTAGAGGGGGGCGCCGGAAGACCCTAAGCCCGCTTGCGGGCGGCGGTCTGGAGGCAGGGGGGAGACCTCCCCCCACAAAATCTCTCGATAAACCAACCGCACTCGGCTGAATTTTTGAAAGAGCCTTCATCAATAGTCCAATTCCTTTTTTTCCTGTGCAAGCCTAAACCCGCGATTATCGATATGCGGAAACTCAAACGGCACACGCTGTCATGTCATCCTCTACCACTCGCTCGGCTGAAAACCCTCTGGCGGTTCAAGCAAGCGGATGTCCTCCCCCGTCAGTTCAAGCACAAAGAAACCGTTCTGCTCCGCATATTCACGCGCATCGGGCAGTACCGTCGCCGCAGCCATAGCCCCCAGTAACTTTTTCCCGTTGGCTTCAGCCGGAGGATATTCCCTTATGAGTTGCATCCGCCGTATATGCTCGTCTATTTGATCCGTTTTTTCCAACCACCGCTTGACTTCCACCGCCATACACACGGTCGTGTTGGAAAGCAGAATGTCTATCTCTCCGCGCAGACGACTCGTATTATCATATATCGGCAACCGTTTGAACATCCGCTTCAGACCGTAGTGGTATCTATCAAATTTCTCTCCAAGATGAGGGGTGAAAAGCGTTTCGATCAGTTCTCCAAAGGACTGGTTAAGCCCGCCAACATTGGCCGTCACCCGGTCAACCCTTTCGCCCAGCTTGTTGATATTTTCCGTTAACCGGTCAATCCTTTCATCCAGCTTGTTGCCATTTTCCGTCAACCGGTCAATCCTTTCATCTAGCTTTTCGCCATTCGCTGTTGTATTGACTGTTAACTGGTCAATCCTTTCACCCAGCTTGTCAATGTTTACCCGGCTTTCCATTATAGCCGCCCAAACAGTGGGAAAATCGAGGGATTTTCCCCATTCCACAGCTTCTTCAACTGTCCTTACCGCCATAAAATGCCTCCTGCTTCTGTTCCCATTATAACACAATGACGGGAAAACGCAAGGAGGTTCCGGAGTGGAAACAGCATGTTGTTCGTTTCAATCATTTTCCCTTAGCCACCTTCCATCTCCAATTCCCCGCAAGAGGTGGGTGCATTCGGGAACGCGTAGATTTTAACTTTCTCCTCGGCCTCGTCGTAAAACGCCTCCAGCGCACGTCCCGCATCGTCCTCACGGTGAAAACCGTCCGGGTCGTTCTCCAGAATACACACCGACAGCGGATCCTCAAGCTCCTTCCGCACGATCCGCCGGACCTCGCGCGCGCCGGACTTCGCGTTGCGGGCGTTCCGCAGGATAAAATCAACTGCGGCCTCGTCCACGGTGAGGGAACAGTTTTTGATCGAAAGAGACTCGGACAACTCCGCGATTTCCCGTTTCAAGATCATGCGGAGATCGTCTTCCGACAAGGGGTTGAACACGACTGTCTCGTCAACACGCGCCAGAAACTCCGCGCTGAAATGTTTCCGGCACTCGGCAAGCACCTCCCTTTTCATCGCGCCCGTTGCCTCCTCCCTGCGGAAAGAAGAAAATCCCAGCTTTTCCCCACCGGCCATTTTATCGATCCCAACATTACTCGTCATGATGATCACTGTATTCGCGAAAGATACCTTGTGCCCAAAATTGTCCTCAAGCTCGCCCTCCTCCAGCACCTGCAAGAGGATATTCAACGCGCTGCGGTGCGCCTTCTCGATCTCGTCAAACAAGATCACGCGGTAGGGCCGCTGCCTGACCTTCTCGGTCAAGATGCCGCCTTCCTCAAACCCGATGAAGCCCGGCGGCGAACCGACCAGCCGCGAAACATTGTGCTGTTCCATATAATCCGACATATCGACCCGCAACAAGGCGTTTTGGGAACCAAAGAGCGCCGCCGCGAGCGTTTTGGCAAGGAAAGTCTTACCCACACCAGTCGGCCCCAGAAAGAGAAACGACGCGATAGGCCGCATCCCGCGCACGATACCGGCCCGCGACCGGCGCAACGCCGCGCACAACACAGAAACCGCCTCGTCCTGCCCGACAATATTCTTTTTCAACAGGTCTTCCATCGCAAGCAGCCACTTGCTCTCCGACTTTTCAAGCGACGAAAGCGGAATCCCGGTCATCTCGGAAACAACTTGGGCAATGTCATCTTCCGTGACCGACGGACAGTTACTATTCAGGGCTTCTTCCCACGATTTTCGGGCGGCTTTCAGGTCATGGCGCACTTTCTGGATACGCGCCAAAAGCTCTCTGGTAGTATCCGGCGCGTCGCCCCGCAACACCGCGTCTTTTTCTATAATCAAATGGCTGATTTCTTCCTCTATTAACAAGATGTCGTCTGGCCGGAATGTTTCCCGGTTCATTTTCTTGGCCGCCCCCGACTCATCGATAACGTCGATCGCTTTGTCCGGCAACAACCGCCCCTGGATATAACGGCGGGAAAGCCGCACCGCCTCCCGCAACGCTCCGTCCGTATAACGCACGTGGTGGTAATCCTCGTAGTGTTTCTTCAAGCCCCGCACGATCTGCAACGCCGTTTCGGGATCCGGTTCTTCCACAAGAACCTTTTGAAAACGCCGTTCGAGCGCGCCGTCCTTTTCGATAAACTTCTTATACTCGGCAAGCGTCGTCGAACCGATGCACTGGAACCCGCCCCGCGAAAGAGCCGGTTTCAGCATGTTCGAGGCATCAAGCGCCCCGTTCGCGTTTCCCGCGCCGATGATCGTGTGCATCTCGTCAATAAAGAGAATGACGTTGCCCGCCCGCTCAATTTCCTTGACGATCTTTCTCAGCCGCTCTTCAAATTCGCCCCGGTATTTCGTCCCCGCCACCAGCCGCCCAACGTTCAGCGACACGAGCCGCTTCCGGCGCAAACTTTCGTCCACATCGGGCAGAATCAACAATTGCGCGATGCCCTCCGCGATTGCCGTCTTCCCGACACCGGGGTCACCGATGAGAACCGGGTTGTTTTTTCGCCGTCGCACGAGGATCCGCATCACCCGCCTGATCTCTTTATCCCGTCCAATCACCGGGTCAAGTTTGTTCGCACGGGCCAGCTCGGTGAGGTCGGTGGTAAATGTGTCCAGCATGGGCGTATGACAACCACCTTCCCGCACGGTTTTTTTCTCGCCTGCCGAAAAGGGCGCAAACGACGGATCCCCGCCGCCGGAAAAATCGGGGAACTCACCCTCATCAACCGCATCCTGGTTAAAAGTCGTCTTCACGATGATACGAAGCATATCGATCTCCGTGTTCTGCGCGTACAAGTATTTCTGCGCCACCGACCCCTCGTCATGGAAACAAGCCAAGAGAAAGTGTTCGGTGCCGACAATATCGTGATTCAACGCGCACGCCTCCTGGACGGCGGCTTGGATAAACACCTTGCAACGCTTGGACGGCTGCACTTCGATCTGCTCACCCGGCGGCCCTTCATGCGGCGCCGCATTCTTGCGCGTCTTTTTTTCCAGCGCGAGCCTGAACCCACGGCTATCGATATGCAGAAACTCCAGAGCGGCGTACGCCGTCGTGTCATCTTTCTGAAGAATTGAGACCAAGATATGCTCAGGCTCAAGCTCGGCAGCCCCGAGACGACCGGCATCTCTCAGAGCATCAGAAACCACCCGCTTCGCGTGCGGGGTAAAACCTTTGAACATACCCTTAGTATAGGAGAGTGTGCCGGGCAAAGTCAAGTAGAGAACCGTAAACGGGAGTGTGAGGATATGTTCTTGCATTTTTAATAGCATAAAGCTGTCCTGTCTTATGAACAAGGGTAAAATCCCGGCCATATCTTTTATATGGCGCTTCGGCCTAGCAATTTATGCAGCCTGTTGAAACTTTGGTGCAGCCAATTTGAAAATTTCACAATAACACGGATGCCCCTTTACCGTAATAAACCAAGTAGCTTGTTTACGATAATTGCCGCTTGGACCACGACCAGATGTTCAAGCCAAAAATGCGTCTTCTGAAGCCGCCAATTTTTGGTTTCGTGGGCGTTCAGTGGTTTGTGAACAAGGGCGGTCGTGACAAATAAAATCCCGAATAAAACAATTGTGTAAGTCATCTTCTCATTTCCTGTGCAAATTTTCAGCCCTCTGTGGAGGCTGTGGCGTTCATTTTACCGGCAATTTTACTTTTACAAATAAAACCGCAGAAGGCGCGGAAAAGAACGTGGAAAAAAGGATGGACACAGAAACCTTTCGACGTGATTCCGCGTTTTCAGCGGTTAAATTTGGAATCACTGATATTTTGGACGGGGCAGCGGGGTCTTAGGGGCGAAGCCCCTAGGAGAGGGGGTAGCGAAAGACCCGCATGAGCGGGGCTGTAGCGAGGGGGAGACTTCCCCCTCCTCATAAAAGTAAAATTGCTGTCATTTTACAGGAGTGTCTTGACAACAGTATGTCAACAATTCTATAATTTTTAGAAAATTCGGGTGATTTATACTCCTTTAGGCGTAAAAAATATCATTAGGTAAAGCTCTACGGACAATTGCCTGATAAATAACCCGGGGGCGTTTCGGGATGGGGTTTTAGGGGCGGAGTCCCTAGGAGATTTTTTTTGGAGGGGGGAAGAGCGGATGACCAAACGGAGGGAGATGTGGACGCGCGCTAGGCGTAGCCGTAGGTGCGGACATATCGACCGGAGAGCGGGCAGGAGCGAGGGGAGACGGGGCCTGTTGCATTTATCTACGGCGTAGCATTTTTGGGCCCACGCCGTGTCGCGGGATTCTGGAAACGCGCTCAACATTTCGCGCACGGCATTGGGTGTCCCCTACCTAAAATACACCGATGTCATTTTCGCAACTAAGGCAGTATAATGAAAAAACTTGAAAGAATTATAGCTATTATTATGTTGATGCTGAGGCGCAAGCAGGTGTCCGCATCAAAACTTGCCCAAATGTTTGAAGTGTCTCTGAGAACCATCTACCGGGACATGGAAACGATTGGCTATGCCGGAATCCCACTTTTTTCCACGCAGGGGCCTAATGGGGGTTATGGGATTGTCGAAGATTACAAAATAGAAAAAGGGCTTTTTACCACCAGTGATATAATTGCTATGTTGACCGCAGCGCTCTACGGCACGCAATCTGTTTATAATGATAAGAACATAGTTAATGCCATTGCAAAAATACAAGGATTATTTACAGACAAAGAACTCCATGCCATTGAGACAAAAAGCCGACAAATAACTATTGACCATACGCCGTGGTTTGGGATGGAAACATTGATGGTGGATTTGAAGGTGGATATTGAAGAAATAATCAATGCCATCACAAACAAGAATTTGTTGAAAATTGTATATACAAATTATTCGGGCGAACCAAGCGAGCGGCAGGTCGAACCATACCGGTTACTTCTGAAAAGCGCGAATTGGTATCTTATTGCCTTCTGCTTGTCTAAACAGGAATTCAGAGTTTTCAAATTATCCCGTATATCCCGTCTTGAAATACTGGATGACCTATTTGAAAGGCAGGACTGTGATTCTTGCGCGTTAAGTCTTGCGGGGCAAATTGAACTGGAGAAAAAAGTGGCAAACGAGAAACGGCAAGACTATTGCCGGTAGAAATAAAAAATAGTGAGGCTGTTTCAAAACATCAAGAGAACATTGGAACAACCGTATTTACAGCGAACCTTCATAAGAATTTAACCGCAAAGGCGAATAAAGCGCAGAAGGTCTTTTCAGATAGGCACGCGCCCTACCACCAATCTGTCTGTTTAGCCAATCTTCAATACCGCCTGTGAAACGACAGACTACCTAATCAATGCGCCTCTATCCTTATTCGCCTTCGCGGTTATCCCTTCCACTTTGTCAACTGACAGAAACACCCCAATACGAACGGTTTTGAAACAGGCTCTATTGTCATCCATTTTTCCTCCTGTTCATAACGGTTCTCGCCATTCTTGCCAGCGCTCTTGTAACCGGCCCCTCCAAGTCTTTCTGCACAAGTTTAAATGTATCTCGTATTTTGATTCCCCGCGGACATTTCTTTTCGCATTGTCCGCAATTCAAACAGGTACTTATCCAATGCAGTTTTTCATCTTTCGTTTGTATACAGGAATTTATCATATGTATCATTCTCGATTCGAGTTTGGAGGAAATATGATAGTTGTTCAGGTTTAGGAACGCCTGAGGAATATTGATACCTGCCGGGCAAGGCACAATACGCGCAACCTGCACCCCCGCGCCGAAAACAATTCCGAAATTGGAATTGGACAACTCGATTATCCGCCAAATTACCGTTCATTTTCGGGACGCGGGCAGCGACCGCAGGGGCAAACCCGCCCATGCTCACGGCGTTGAATTGCGGCGGGCCATTCTGGACAATCCGCCTCAATCGGTGGAGGACTTGACCAAATCGGCTTTTGACACGGCAAGCCCCTACACCTTCAAATTCGATGAGGCGGAACGGGGGAAGGCTTTATATATTTGTCCGTGCTGGGAAAACAGCAGAGGGGAGAAGGGGCCTTTTGGGAAAATTGTAAAGGCGATTGTTCCATAAATAAAAACATGGATAAAGAGCATGATCCCGCGCCCGTCATCCGTCCATGAACGGCGGGCGGTTGTTAATGGGGCAAAATAATTTTTAATTATGGGAGTCTCTTTCAAAACTCAACAAACGAAGTATTGAAGGAACTTCAGGGCAGCCGGACAGACAACTGCCGGCATGAGCACAAAGGAAACTTTCTTATACCCTTTCACATATACCGCTTTC
>JAIRNN010000311.1 GCA_031257995.1 Spirochaetaceae bacterium
AAAAGACTGGGCAAATATGAAGCGTACTTTGCGTGACACCGCTGCTTTTTGCGATTTACTTCAGACTGCAATTTACAATTATTGGTGTTAGGTCTATTTAAGTGGAACTACTATAACCATGTTATTCGCGGCCAAGTACTATGCCAACCCGTCACTCCAGCCCAAGATCGCTGATATCCTCGTTTTTTTCCAGTCCCGGTTTGTCGGGCCTGAATTTTTTGACTTTGGCAGATCTCTTTAATTTTGGCGCTTTGGGTATCCGTTCCCTGTTGCGGGAGACGGCGGAAACAATGGAGGCGTAGATCACGATGGCGATCGTTGCGCCGATGACATAGGGCGAGAGTAACACTTGGAGAATGAGTTCCATCAAAGACATTTCGATCATATTCTATTATCGGCACGAAGCGCGGACGGTATCCAAAACGCCGTTCACAAATTTGTAGGAATCGTTGCCGGAGAACTCCATGCTTATTTTGATCGCCTCCTCGATGATCAAGGCAGGGGCAATGTCTCTCTGATAGAGCAAAAGATAGGCCCCGAAGCGGAGCACCGCCCGGTCGGCAACATTCAAACGGGAGAAATCCCAGTTTTCGAGCGTGTTTTTGATCGTTTCATCAATTCTCGCGCAGTTTTCAACGACACCGGTCACGACAAGGCGGGCAAAATCGGTAATTTCCGGCCCGAACGACTCAAGTTTTTCCTCGGTGTTCCATGAAAATGACAAAAACGCCGATAAATCATCCGTTGAACAACCCGATTGGCATTGTATATCCCATGCGTAGAGCGCCTGAAACGCCAAAATCGATGCTTTCCGCCGTGTTTTCACATTCTACCAAGGCAGATAACGCTTGTCGATCGTAAAGGGATCCCCCTTGCGCAACTCATCGTACAACTCCTGCTGCGCCTGCGTGAGAAGTGAAATTTGCTTGTTTTGGGAAAGCCCCGCGTTGATGTACTGCCGCACCGTCATTTTGCTGTCAAGATCAATCACATCGTCGAGGGTAAGCTGCTTTTGCTTGTAAGACTCGGTAACTTTCAGGATTTGATACCCGCGTGGACCCTCGATCACACCGGAAACCTGCCCCTGTTCCAAGGAAAACGCCGTCCGCAACACTTCCGCGCCGACCGCCTGTTCTCCCTGCGGGTTTTTCGGCAGATACCCCGCGTCCCCCGCCACAAAACCGGCCTCCCTGCCCTGCCGCAACGATACCTCGTCAAACTTGGCCGGATCTGTCCCGATTTCACGGGCGAGGCTGTCGGCAAGCGATTTCGCCTTCGCCTTGTCGTCACCTGAGGGCACCTGAATTATCGAAAGACGCACCGTATCCGGCCGCACGAGACTCGATTTGTTTAAATCATAGAAATTCTGAATCTCCGCAACGGTCGGCGCCGTTGCGGACTTCAGCAGATCCTCTTTTTTGGATGTCAGATACCGTTCCATGATAAGCTGCCGCCTCACCTGCTCGCGGAAAGAAGGCATATCCAGATTGTATTGACTACGGATCGTCTGCGTAAACTCGGCTTCGGTCGGCCGCCGCCCCATCGTCTGCGCGAGAGAATCGCGGAGCCGGTCAATCTGTTGCGTCAACTCCCCGTCGGACACCGTGATCCGGTCCCGTTCGGCGGCCTGAAGTACCAGCCGCTGGTTGATCAGCGCCTCAAGCACTTGATTTTTTTCATCCACGGTAAGCGGCCGCTTCGCCTGCGCCTCCATCAGCGCGACCTCGTTTTGCAGTTGTTTTACCGTGATCGGCTCGGTTCTGGTCAACCTCACTGTCGCCACCGTCTGCATCTCGTTTTGCGCGAAAACCGCCCCGACCGCGATCATACCGGTAAAAAAAAGAAACCACAAACGCTTCATAACCATATTGTACCACCTTCCAAACGAATTGGCAATTAGGGGCGTTCTTCCCATGCCTTGCGTATATTGCATATATTGTACAAGGGAAAGCCTCTTTCGGTCAACAAGACGCAAAAACGGAGGCCGTCTGCCAAGATAAGATGAACCCTGTTCATTAAGCAGACGGGTTTAATCGTCATCGTCGGTGTCCGTATCTATCGCGAAATCGGCGGCGGTTACGGCTTGGGCGGCTTCCTGCTCGGCGGCTTCAAGTTTGCGCCTTTCGAGAATGGACTGCATATAGTCGTCCAAGTCGCGCTGGTTCTCATCGAAGAGCTTGATGTCTTTGTAACGTTTCATTCCGGTTCCCGCCGGAATGGGGTGGCCGATGAGGATGTTTTCCTTGAGGCCGCGCAGATGGTCCTTCGAGGAAGCAATCGCCGCATTGGTAAGAACGCGGGTCGTCTCCTGAAAACTGGCTGCGGAAAGAAAGCTGTCGATGTTGAGACTGGCCTTCGTGATACCCTGAAAAATTGGACGGGCGATGGCCGGTTCGCCGCCTTCCGCGAGGACACGCTCGTTTTCTTCGTGGAACTGGTGCTTGTCGACCAGCTCGCCGAAGATGAAGCGGGTGTTCCCAACTGCGGCGATCTCCACCTTACGCATCATCTGGCGGATGATGACGCCGATGTGCTTGTCGTTGATGGAGACCCCCTGGAGGTGGTAGACCTGCTGTATCTCGTCCATAAGATAACGCTGGAGGCGGGTCTCACCGAGGATGTAGAGGATCTCGTGCGGGTTTGCCGCGCCGACACAGAGGGGCTCTCCGGCCTCCACCGTGTCGCCGTCACGCACGAGGAGGCGCTTGGTCATCGGAATGAGGTGCTTGAACTCGCGGCCAAACACGTCGGTTACCAGCACGATGCGCTTTCCCTTCACGATGCCCTTGAACGAGACCAGCCCGGAGATTTGCGCGAGAACAGAGGGGCTTTTGGGCTTACGCGCCTCAAAAAGCTCGGACACGCGGGGAAGGCCGGAGGTAATGTCCATCGCTTTGGCCGATTCTTTCAGCGTCTTGGCAATGGTCTTTCCGGCCTGAACCGGTTCGTTGTCGTCAACCTGAAGATACGCGCCGGCGGGCAGGAAGTAGGAGACCAGCTCGTTACCGGCATCGTCCACGACATAGATACGCGGTTGTTTGCCTTCTCCCTGCATTTCGGTGATCTGCTTCTCGATGTTGCCCGTTTCGGTGTCGATTTCTTCTTTTAATGTGGCACCGGAGATGATGTCCTCGAACTTCACGCGGCCCGATGCCTCGGCGATGATCGGGTCCGAGAACGGGTCGAAGGTGGCGATGGTCTTTTCGGCTTCGACAATGCTGCCGGGTTTGACCAAGACCTCCGAACCGTTTCTGATTTCGATCTTCTGATCCTGACTGATGAGCAGGAGTTTGTTGCCGCGTACGAGGGCATAGGCGATTTCGGACGAGACGATGGTCTTTGCCCCGCGTTTCAGGATCGGCTCTCCCCGAATGATGCGCTTCCCGTCCTCAACAAGTACGGTATCCTTGTCGGTAACCGGGAATTCCCTTAACACCTTGCATACGGTCGCCGCGCCTTTCCGGGTAAAGAGCCAGCGGCCGTTGTAAAGCTCAACATGGTTGCCCGTGATCTCGCGGACATAGACCGGGTATTTGAGGAATATGCGGTTCTCCTCGCTGATCTTTGTCGCCGCGCCGCCGACATGGAACGTCCGCATGGTAAGCTGGGTTCCCGGCTGTCCGATGGACTGGGCGGCGATGGTACCGACCGCCTCGCCGATCTCAACGGTACGGTTTGTGGCAAGGTTGCGGCCATAACATTTGCGGCAAACGCCGTGTTTGGCCTCGCAGGTGAGGACGTTACGGATGGTAACGCTCTCAATCCCCGCTTCCTCAATCTTTGTGGCGACGGCCTCGGTAATCTCCTCGTTCACGTCAACCATGATCTCGCCGGTGATCGGGTGTTTGACCCGTTCAAGGGTGAACCGGCCCACGATACGCTCGCGCAACGACTCGATGATCTCCTCGCCGTCCTTGATCGCGGCATGGGCCACGCCGTTGATCGTGCCGCAATCTTCCTCGTTGATCACCACATCCTGCGCGACATCCACCAGGCGGCGGGTGAGATACCCTGCCTCGGCGGTCTTGAGTGCCGTGTCGGCAAGCCCCTTGCGCGCGCCGTTGGTCGAGATGAAAAACTCGATAACAGAGAGGCCCTCTTTGAAGTTTGAGCGGATGGGCAGTTCGATGATGTCTCCCGACGGCTTGGCCATGAGGCCGCGCATACCGGCAAGCTGGCGGATCTGGTTCTTGCTGCCGCGCGCCCCGGATTTCGCCATGACAAAGATCGAGTTAAAGCCCTCGCGGTCTTCTTCCAGCGTCTTCATCATCACATTGGTAAGCTCCTCGTTGGTCTTTGACCACACCTCGACAACGCGGTTATACCGTTCCTCCGCCGTGATGTGCCCCTGCCGCCACTGGTTCTGGATACCGTCAACCTCGCGGTTGGCCTTGGCGATCATGTCCGTCTTGCTGGACGGAACCACAATGTCGTCAACACCGATGGTCGCGCCGAACAGGGTCGCGTACTTGTACCCCGTCGCCTTGATCGTATCGAGCATCTTCACCGTAACCCACGATCCCTTTTCGGCAAACACCCACTCGATAAGGGCGCGAAGATCCTTGTCCTTCAACTCGTAGTTAATGTAGGGAAGCTCCAGCGGCAGTTCCTCGTTGAAGACCAGCCGCCCCGCGCTCGTTTCAAAAATCGTGTTTATGCCGATGGCGGATTCCGCGTCCCCGCCCTGTTTGTTCCAGACCGGCATCTTGGGCACTTTAATCTTGACCGGCGACTCCCAGTCGAGAACCCCGGCATCCACCGCCATCACCACCTCGTTGATGCTGGAGAACATACGGCCCGCCCCCTTGCCGCCCGGCTTTAACGTGGTAAGGAGATAGATGCCCAGCACCATGTCCTGCGACGGAAACACAATCGTGCCGCCGTTCGCCGGGTTAAGGAGGTTCCGCGCGGAAAGCATGAGCGTCCAGCATTCCATCTGAGCGGCCTGTGTGAGCGGCACATGGACGGCCATCTGGTCGCCGTCAAAGTCCGCGTTAAACGCATGGCAGACCAGCGGGTTGAGGCGGATCGCCTTTCCCTCGACCAACACCGGTTCAAACGCCTGAATCCCAAGCCGGTGCAACGTCGGCGCGCGGTTCAACAAGACCGGGTGCTCCTTCACCACCTCGTCCAGTACGGCAAATACCTCCGGTTCTTCCGCCTCGACGTGTATCTTTGCCTTCTTGATGTTGAACACCACGTCTTTATCGACGAGCCGTTTCATGATAAACGGCTTAAAAAGCTCCAGCGCCATCTTGGTCGGGAGTCCGCACTGCCACATCTTGAGTTCCGGCCCCACCGTGATGACCGACCGCCCCGAATAGTCGACGCGCTTCCCCAGCAAGTTCTGGCGGAACCGCCCCTGCTTACCTTTCAGCATATCGCTTATCGACTTGAGCGGCCTGTTCGAGGCCCCCTTCACCGCTCGTTTCCGCTTGGAATTATCGAAAAGCGCGTCCACCGCCTCCTGCAACATACGCTTTTCGTTGCGGATGATAATATCCGGCGCGTTGAGCGTCTGAAGGCGGCGCAAGCGGTTATTCCGGTTGATGACCCGGCGGTAGAGATCGTTCAAATCGGACGTGGCAAAACGCCCGCCGTCAAGCTGCACCATCGGGCGCAACTCAGGCGGAATCACCGGAATCACATCGAGAATCATCCAACTCGGCTTGTTTCCCGAAGCGCGAAAGTTTTCGACAATCTTGATCCGCTTGAGGAGACGCTTGTCGCTCTTGGGCCCCTTGTCCTTCATCTTTTCACGAAGATTCTCGGCAAGCCGGTCAAGGTCAATCTTGTCAAGCAACACCCGAATACTCTCCGCACCCATCCCCGCCTCGAAAGCCGTCGACCCATAACGCTCCACCGCGTCATAGTACTCTTCCTCGTTGAGAATCTGCTTCGACTTGAGATCGGTCTCGCCCGGATCAAGCACGATATACTGCTCGTAGTAGAGGATCGACCGGAGCTTGTTCATCGGAATATCCAGAAGAAGCCCCATACGGCTCGGCACCGACCGGTAGTACCAGATATGAGACACCGGCGCGGCCAGCTCGATATGCCCCATCCGCTCACGACGCACCTTGAAATGAGTCACCTCAACCCCGCACCGGTCGCAAATAACGCCCTTGTACCGGATCGACTTGAACTTGCCGCAGTAGCATTCCCATTCCTTCGTCGTCCCAAAGATACGCTCGCAGAAAAGCCCGTCCTTCTCAGGCCGCAACGTCCGGTAGTTAATCGTTTCCGGCTTTTTCACTTCCCCATAAGACCACGACCTAATCATGTCAGGCGAGGCCAAACGAATCATAATCGAATCAAAATCTTGAATATCGCGCATAATCTCCTCAAATTATACACTATAGCGGAAGCGCGAAAATATGTCAAGAGGGGGAGCGCGCGTTGCGCGAATGGATAATGGAAAATGGATAGTGGAAAATTTCATGAGTTTTGAAACCTGCTCGTCTTACGGTAGCGGGCGAAAAACGTTGTCTGCCAATCAGATGGGGGAAGTCTCCCCCTTCGCTCCAGCCCTGCGGGCTTACGCTATCCCCCTCTGCGGGGGTTTCCCGCCCCCGCAACGCCCCCGGTAACAAAGACGGCTGAATAGTTATAGTAGAACAACTGTAACTATTCAGTCGATCAATGAAACCCAAGGAATTAACCACGGAAGGAACGGAGTCACGCGGAATTTTACTCTGTATTCTGCTTTTCCGCGTCTTGTCCGCGTTTTCCGTGGTTTTTATTCCTGATTTTCCATGCGACTGAATAGTTACGAACAACTATATAGTCAACATATTTCGCCCTTTACCCGTCTTACAGTACTTCTACCGGAAAATATAAAAAGGGGGAAACTGCGGTTACTTCGGTGCCGACCCCTCGCTCCAGACTTGCTCCGACTACGCAATTCTTCCACTACTCCCTCTGCTTGGAGGGGAGACGGAATGAGACTCCCCTGCTAGCGCGCAACCGTGAAGGGATGGCCTTTCGGGACTGGGGAACTTCACCATTATAGACGCGGGTGATAGCGTAGGCAAACGGCGGCGCGAGGGGCGAAATGCCTCATTTTAAAATGTTACCGGAAGGCATGGATGCCGTCTCAAGGCTGCGCCTTGAGATTTAGAAAATGTTACCGAAAGCTATTCCTGTGTTTTGACGCGGTTTACCTGGGTGAGCCGCTGACGCAAACGGAGGACAGCGCTGCCGACATTTTGCCACAGTTCCGCCGGATTGTAAAGGGAGTGCCGATCCCTGAGCGCGTTCTTGTACTCCGGTGGCAAGCCGGCGCGTTCGGAGAGCCTGACGAACGGGCTCCTGGGTTCGTCGTAGACCTTGATCTCTTTTGAGCCTGCCCCGGTTTTACTTTTGAGTTTTTGGGCGGGCATGAAGAAGTTGAGGAAAGGGCTTATAGACGGCGGCCGGGAGGGACTGCCCCTCAAGCCCTTGCCTGTCGCACCCTGAGTGTTCGCGGACAACGGCGCCGTTTTTTTGCTTTACGAAACAGTTGCCGTTTTTCTTGCGGTTTCTTGAGCGGGTGAAGGGGACGCTCTCCTTTTCACGCCGTGTTTCTGCGGCGCTGTTGATGAATTCACTGCCGTTATCGCTGCGGAACTCTAAAACCGGGAGAGGGGCGGAGGCTTTGATGCCCGTCGGGGACTCGAATGTCCGTTTATGAGCCTTGTTGAGGAGGGAATACCGGCAAATCCAGCCCGAAGCGGCAGCGGCCGGCGCGAGGACGTATTGGCCGTAAGCGGCCTGTCCGCAATGGCGAGCCGTGCCGGTTTGCCGGAAACCGGGGGTTTTCCGCTCCTCCCCTGAGTAAAACGCGCGTGCCGGGATGCGGCTTTTCAGGGATTTCAGGGGTTTGGCGAGACTTTTACCCTTCAGCCTGAGCGCGTCACGGTCTTTTTTGAGATGCCGGTCTATGGCCGCGGGGCTTGTCTTTTTCAGTTTCTCCGCTGCCTCATCCGTGACATGAAACGCCGTCCGCCCCGAGATACACTCCGTTTGTTGCCTCATGAGCGGGGCGGGTATCTTCCCGCATTTGCGCCAGAAAAA
>JAIRNN010000021.1 GCA_031257995.1 Spirochaetaceae bacterium
CGGATGAAAAGACGGCGAAGGGAAAAACGAAGAAAAGGGGGCGCGAATACCGTGCCGGCGTGAACCGCGCGGCCGGGGTGTTGAAGGATCGGCTCGCCGGGCTGCTGATAACGGATGACGGTCTTGCCCGGAAATACTTATACCGGGAACCGGTAATGGAGATACGATGGCGGATAGTACCGGTACGGCCGAACTGCGGAGTGACAAGAAAAGAATATCTGAAAAAACCGCATTTTCATCACAATCACAAATCAAACTGTTGGCTGGGGGGATTATACCATTCTGTTAACTTGTTGACAGGGGGATATCTCCCTCTCGCTTCAGACTTGCTCCGGGCCTGCCGACCCTCCGCAATTCTTACGCTACCCCCTCTCTTAGGGGCTTCGCCCCTAAGATCCCGCTGCCCCGCCCAAAATATCAGTGATTCCAAATTTAACCGCGGTAAATGGTACGAGAGAGCCATAGACGCAGGCGGCTTTGCGCGGTATAGTTATGGGGTGAAGGCGTTTCTCATTATCAACCGGCACAAAGCGCATACCTCTGTTCTGGCATCGGATATGAGCGGACGGTTGCGGGCGGAGGGAGTCCAGACGGAGATGTTGTTCTTTGATTTCCAAAAGGGCGCGTTGAATGAGGCGGAGTGGCGCGGGCTGGCAGGGCGGCCGCCTGAGATTGTGTTCAGTATCGGCGGGGATGGGACGGTGCTGTTCGTGGCGCGGGAGTTTGCCCCGCATAACGTTCCGATTCTGCCGATTCACATGGGGACGACGGGGTTTATGGCGGCAGCGGACGGCGGCACATGGATGCCGGTGTTTCAAAGCTGGGTGAAAGGGGAGGCGGCGCTGTCGCGGCGGATGATGCTTGATGTGCGGGTCGAGCGGCAGGGGGAAACGGTGTTCAAGGCGTGTACCCTGAATGACGCGGTGATTTCTTCCGAGGGGATTGCCAAGGTGATTCGTCTCAACGTGCGGGGCAGTATCGGCAAGGACGGCATGGTTTCCGATGTCAGTCTAGGGAGTTTTCGGTCTGACGGGCTCATCGCGTCAACGGCAACGGGTTCTACCGCGTATTCGGCGGCAGCGGGCGGGCCGATTCTTGATCCTGAGATGGAGGCGATTATTATCAATCCCATATCGCCGTTTACGCTGGCCAACCGGCCCATTGTAACGCCGCCTGCGGAGCGCGTTGTGGTGGAGGTCGAGGCGGAACAGCGATCGGGCGTTATTCTGACGATAGACGGGCAGTTGACGGAAAAACTGCTGCCGCTTGACCGGATCGTTATCAAGAAGGCGCAGTACAAGGCAATATTGGTCGGTTCCGGGCGCGAGGTGTTCTACCGGGCGCTCCGGGGAAAACTCGGCTGGTCGGGAGGGGAGGACACACCGCCTTACCAGCAAACGGGGGCGCCGGATGCTTCTTGAACTTTCCATACGGAACTACGCGCTCATCGATAACCTCAATCTGATCTTTGACGGGGGCTTCACGATCCTCACCGGCGAAACAGGCGCGGGCAAGAGTATCATCGTGGGGGCGCTGAGTTTTATCCTGGGGGGAAAGGCGGGTGCCGATGTTATCCGGTCGGGAACGGACGAGGCCTCGGTGTCCGCCGTGATCGGTGTCGCGAAGGATAACGCCGACGCGCGTTCGTGGCTTGCCGAGCGCGACATCGCCCTTGATGACGGGAAGCTCTTCGCGCGCCGCCTTATCAGGGCTTCCGGGCGGTCGTCCATCTATATCCAGAACGTTCCTCAGTCCTTGCGCGATCTGGGCGACTGTATGGCGTTGTTGTTCGACCTGCACGGGCAGCACCAGCACGAAAGCCTTATGCGGCCTGAAACCCACCGGCGTTATCTAGACCGTTTCGCGGGACTGGTGGACGAGGCGGCATCGTACAACAGGGTCTTTTCCCAGCTTGCGGAAAAGAAAAAGCTGCTTGAATCCTCGGAAAAATCGCAGTGGGAGCGGGATACCCGCATTGATATGCTGAAATACGCGGTGGACGAGATCGCCGAGGCGCGGATACGACCCGGTGAGATGCGGGAACTCGCACTTGAGTCCGCGCGGCTCTCCGGTTATGAGAAACTTGCGGGGTTTGTGGAACAGGGGGCGGGATTCTTCTGTGAAGAGGGCGCCTCGGTGCTGAATCTTGCGCGAAAGGCCCGTTCTCTCATCGACTCGGCGGCGGGGATTGACGGCGCGCTTGGCCCCTTGCAGAAGCGTATTGCCGATCTTTACTACGAGGCAGAGGACATCGCAGGGGAACTCCGTTTCTATGGGCGCGGCCTCTCGTTCGACCCCGACCGCTTGGAAGCCGTGGAAACCCGGCAGGCCAAGTTGCAAAAGCTCAAGAAGAAATACGCGCATGACAACGAGGCGCAGACCGAAGAACAGTTGCTTGCCTACGCCGCCGCCGCTGACGCGGAGATCGAGACGCTCTCCTCGCTTGACGCGAACCGCGACCGCTTGGCCGCCGAGATCAAGGCGTTGGAGAGAGAAATTGTCGCCCGCGCCGCCTCGCTCACGGCCCGGCGGAAGGAGAAGGCCGCCGCGTTAAGCGATTCGATTATGGCGATTCTCACGGCGCTGGGGATGGCGGGGGCGCGGTTCGCCGTGTCGCTGGAGCCCAAGGGCGAGGGGAAAAAGGTGTACGGGCCGTGGGGCGCGGACGAGATCGAGTTTCTCATCTCGGCCAACAAGGGGGAGCCGCTTAAGGAGCTTGCCCGTATCGCGTCCGGCGGCGAACTTTCGCGCATCATGCTCGCCATCAAGTCCGTGCTGGCCGGTCCCGCGTCGAACGGGCCCGACACGATCGAGACGCTCGTGTTTGACGAGATCGACACCGGCATCGGCGGCGAAGTAGCGGTATCGGTGGCGCGGTACCTCGCGGATCTGTCGAAGTCCAAGCAGCTTTTCTGTATCAGCCATCTTGCAAGTATCGCCTCAAAAGCCGATAATCATCTCAAGGTGGAAAAACAAAATGCGGGCGATCGGGTCATCACAACGGTCAAGCCGCTTGAGGGGAACGAGCGGAAAACCGAAATCGCGCGGATGCTCTCAGGCGGCGAGGGCGAAATCGCCCTACAACACGCAGGGGAGTTGCTCGGCTTCTAGCCGCCCCGCAGGGAAGCATGTATATGTCGTATATTTATGGAAGAAAATTAATTAACCGCGAAGGCGAATAAGGATGGCGGTTGCTGATGAGACAATCTATCGGGTTTACAGGCGGTAGTCAAAACAGACGGATTGGCGATAAGACGCATATCTATCGGTAAAAACCTTCTGCGCCTTCAGTACCGCAGTGCCGAAGCTGGTATCCAAGTGTCGCCTTTATTGGCACCGCACCTGTTGCATAACCGCACTAACGCCCTCAATGTTTCGGGCGTGGCAAATGGGTGCCTTTGCGGTTAAATTCAGCGGTATCTGTGTTCGTCTGCGATTAATCGGAATTAAAGCCGTGATTCAGTGCGGGGTTTTAGGGGTGGAACCCGGGGCTGCGTCTTTTGGGAAGGGGGTAGCGTAAGACTATGCAGAGGGCCAACGGCCCGTAGCGAGGGCTCGACGGGGCTTGTTGCTTTCATCTGTGGCGGGGCATTTTTTGGCCCCCACACCGTGTTGCGGAAATGCCAAAACGCGCTCAATGTTTCGCGCGCGGCATAGGGTGTTCCCCCTCCTTAACTTGAAACGAGTAATTTGAAACTGGTAACTTAAAATGATAGAGAGGTAAAAAGTGGCGGGAAATGAAGAACAGTATTATCTGGATAAGTGTAAGCCTTTTCAGGCGGTTATCGGCGGCCTTCTCCAGAAGGAAAGCGAGATCCTTGACGCGAGTCGGAGCGACCCGGCCAATGCGGCGGGTAAACTTTTCGGTCTCTCCGACGAGATGCTCAACTTGGCCTCTTACTATTTTATTTTCAACAGTTTGTCCCTGACGATTCTCAAGAACCGCAGCGAGGAGGCGTTGAACGAGGCGCGAAAAACGATCTACAAGGCGGTTATCTACCTTGAAAGCAATGTGACGGGAAGGGTTTCCGCATCGTACAGCGAATACGAGGTGCATACGAAGGGGCTCGCCGGTGTGGTTGATGCGCAAAGCCGCCTCAATATGGTGAAAAAGCTGGGGTTTGCGATTGATCTTCTGGAAGAGGCATACGGAAGCAATTCCAAATGGAAGTGGTCGTTTGTCGAGCTTGAGGGGAGGTTCGCGGCGGTCGCGAAGAATATGCTTGAACTGTCCAGCATCGTTGCCAGCCTCGATCCCCGATCGGACGCTTACGAGCCGACAACGCGCCACCTCGCCATCGTGAAGCGGCTTCTTGCCGATGTTTCCGCCCAGTACCGCGACCGTCACAACCTTTTCACCAAACGAGTCGAGGATTTGCAAACCGCGCGGAATTTTCTTGACGCGCTGCGCTATCTCCATACGACGCTGGGCGAATCGGCTGAAGCGGACATTGTAAAAAAACAGTCCGACCTCTTCGAGGCAAGGATCAACAGTGAACTTGAAAAAATGGCGAACAATGGATAACGAATAGTGATAAACGCATAGAATTAGCTGCTAAGGCTGGCTAAACAGGAAGCAGTCCACGACAATTTTCTGTGACGGCGTGTCGAGAGGCACTGTTGAGGGCTGGCAAAACAGAGGAATTGGCGGTAAAACGGCGATATGCACCTGCCGACACAATACCTAAACAGTACTCGTCCCAACGAGCAGGCCCATTTAGTATATCAGGTTGCAGGAGAACCGTTGTCTGTGGGCGACGTTGCTACACGAAGGCGGCAAAGCCGCCGGAAAGTTGCATAGCCACGCACAGACAACGGTTCTCCTGCTTCGACAAACCATCCTAAATGGGATAGTGAGTACCCTACTGGAGCAGGGACAGCACGGAGTTTGTTCTCTGGTTTGCCTGGGCCAACATCGCGGTGCCGGACTGGGTGAGGATCTGGTCGCGAACATAGCTCACCATTTCTTGGGCTATGTTGGCATCGCGGATGCGGGATTCTGCCGCTTGCAAGTTTTCACTGCCTGAGTCGATACCCCGAATCGCGTGTTCAAGCCGTACTTGATAGGCTCCAAGATCGGCCCTTTGCTTGCTGACCAGTTTGAGCGCGCTGTCGAGCGTACCGATTGCGCGGTTGGCATCCTCCGGGGTAAGCAGGTCAAGTGGCGACGATCCGCCAGGAGCAGTAATTCCTAGTCCCGCCGTGGTCATCGTACCGATAAACACCTGTTCGCGCTGGTCTATGTTGGCACCGATGTGGAACCACATGGACGAGGTAACGGTGTTTCCTCCGGTGGCCTGCGCGAAGCGTCCCGTGAGCAGATTCATGCCGTTGAATTGGGCGTGGCTTGCGATGCGGTTTATCTCATCGACAAGTTGCGACACCTCGACCTGAATCTGCGTCCGGTCTTCCGCTGTCCAGATGCCGTTTGCGGACTGAACCGCAAGTTCACGCAGCCGCTGCAATATGTCCTGCGTTTCCTGAAGATATCCTTCGGTTGTCTGGATGAAGGAAATACCGTCGGCAGCATTTGCGGATGCCCGGTTGAGTCCCCGAATCTGGGAACGCATCTTCTCGGAAACGGCGAGCCCTGAAGCGTCGTCCGCTGCGCGGTTAATGCGGAAACCGGAAGAAATTTTCTCCAGCCCTTTGGTGAGCGAGCCTTCGGTTACCCCCAAGCTGCGCTGCGCGAACATCGCACTAAGATTGTGATTGATAATCATGTCATCCTCCTTGATGAGTGATTTGTTTCCGTTTTAGAATTACATCACAATTATCGGCACTTTTTCACAAAAACTTAATGATTTTGTTTAAATTGAGGCTGTATTACAACCTCGCATTGCGGTTTGGGCAGAGTTTTCCTGCGGTCATCTTGGCCGGGACGCTTGAGGCTTGCTGTACCTCCTTTTTGGCCGTGATCCGGGGGCGTTATCTGGACGGGGACGCGGGTTTGGGGGTTATCTTTAACGAAAGACGGTTTCTGGTTGCCTTTCCATTCGTCCGGTCTGTTCCCCTATGGGGGAATAGAAAATTGATAATGGAGGCTGTTTCAAAACCCCCTGTTGCGGCGCGGAAAGACCTCTCTTGCGGCCATCTGCGGCCGAAAGCTTTGGGGCGGCCTGTAACTCTCTTTTAGCCGTGATCCGGGGGTGTTATCTGGACGGGGACGCGGGTTTGGGGGTTATCTCTAACGAAAGACGGTTTCTGGTTACCTTTCCATTCGTCCGGGGGCTGCCCCAACTCAACTTGTACGTCAATATCTCCTCTACCGGCATCAGGATAAACGCATAGAATTAAGACGAATTAGGAGAAAGGAGGTTACGGATGGCCTCCGCGTTGAACAGCTTGAAAATGGTCTCAATATGCCGCTCAAAACTCAAGGCCGGCATGAACCGGATGCCTTTCAAGCCTGTATTATTGAACGCGGATTTTACCAGCGACAGAATCGCCGACGGCGCCCGCTTCACGGCTTGCGGGTTTTGCGCCCCGTCCTTCCTCATCGCCGTGTTATGATCATCGCCAAAGGTATAATCAAGATGCCAACGCGGCTTGTTTCCCGCCTGCCAATGCC
>JAIRNN010000025.1 GCA_031257995.1 Spirochaetaceae bacterium
TAGAATCGTTTATTCAGACCGTACACAAACACCATGTGAACATAGGGGAAGAACTGGTCAAAGTATTTCAAGGCCCATATTTTTTCCCTTTTAACCTCTCGGCGACTGAATAGTTACCAAAATTGTTAAAAAATAATTTTTACAATTGAGCCTGTTCCAAGACTTATTTGTATTGGAGTATTACTGTCAGTTGACAAAGCGGTAAGGAATTAACCGCGAAGGCGAAGAAGGATGGCGAGTATTGATAAGGTTATCTGTCGGCTTTACAGGAAATAGGGAAGATTATCAAAACAGAGGGAAAATGACAGGGCGCGCATCCGTCTGAAAAAACCTTCTTCGCCTTAGCGGTTCAATTTCTTGAAAGTGGGCAAAACAGTCTGGCTGGCGGTAGAGCGCGTGTATTCCGGTGAAACATCTGTGTGTATCTGCCTCATGTTCATCTGCGGTTCCCTGTGATTGCGTCGTGGTTCTTGGGATTCACTATTTTTCGAAAAATTCCCCAAAAATTTGCCGAAAAAACGGCAAAGGACTTGACAAAATTTTACGGAAGTGGTATAAATAGAGTAGGTGTGGTTTTTATGGGTCGCGCAATAAGTTAATCAAGGGGGTAGTGATGCGTGCGACCGTTTTTTTTCAAAAACTTTCTAACAAGATAGGTGTCGATAGCGTGTGCGGAGATCTATTTTCCCCCCCCCCCTCCTATCGGCCGGCATTTTTATTACCCGGTAATCGAACCGCCTTTGGCGGACATTCCCCCATTACGGCTCTCAACCCCGCGCAACGCCACATTCTCTCGGAAACCGCCGCCTGTGGAACAGGATTCCCCGGCTGCCGTCCGGAACCGCTAACCCATGATGGAATACCGTCCGTCTACCGGGGGTGGACGGGGGCGCGGCAACTGGGCACGAAGGCGGAGGCGTGGGGGTGTCCGCAGAGTTGCAGACGGCGCAGATCGCGCCGCACCGGAAGGCGACTGGCGCGCTGGACGAGGTGATGGAGGCGGACACCAGCACACCGATGGCGGTAACGGCGTGCCGGAAGGCGTTTCGCGCCCTGGCGGAGGAGATGCGGGATATCAAGAAGCGCTATTTCTATGTGTCGCCCCTCGCCGAGGCGGTCTTACCGCGCTGGGGCTTAAAGCGCACGACACGATGCCGACACCGAGCGGGCCCCCGCAACGCAGGTAACGGTGGAGACCTACCTGGCGGGGCGGCATGAGCTGGAGGTGAAGGCGGTCTACGTGAGCGGGGATCCTTACGACCCAGCGGACGCGGACGACCGGATGGTATTCGGTAGCGGGGCCGGGCGAAGCGCCGCCCGCGAAGCATGAGGACTTGCGGCATTCGTTCTTTACCCGCTGGCGGAAGAAGGTGGTGGAGTTTGACTTTACCGATTCGGGGAAGACGCGCATTTGCAATGCGGCGTATTTCGCGGCGCCGGTGGAGAACAGCAGCGGGAAGCAGGGCCCGTGGGAGCCGCTGGTGTTGGCGCTTATTCCGTAAGCGGGAGAATATACGGGAGGCAGATATGGCGTAGTTTTGCATAGAGTAAGGGTATGGCCCCGGTTGCGGGGGATAACGGATATTCAGTATACGGGATTCGCACGTATGCAAGGTATTAAAAACGTTATGCAACATTAAAAAATGAAATCTAAACGCATAACGAAAACTTTGTTACCAAAGTAAAGGAGATTAAAATGGCAAGGAAAAAATGGTTGATGGGAATGGCGGCGGTGATTCTGAAGGCCGGAATCGCTGTGTTTTTATCATGCGGATTGGCAAGCTGCTTTTCGCTGGGGAGTATGGGCGGCGGCTCCAGAAACAGTGTGCGAAATCCGGAACCGATAGAAATAGTATACGAAGAAATCGACACCTCTGAATTACGGGAGGCGATACAAAGAGTCGATGCTCCCGGACACGGGTTTATTGTTGAGGCGTATCTTTGGCCCAACGGCCGGTTCGACGATGAATTTGAACTATACAGAGCTCCGACCAGAACGCAGTAGCGGATTGCACTCGTTTACTTGCATGGGGGCAACCGTGATAGAAATAGAAATTATCGTTATGTAGAACCGCATCAGTTTGAAATCTACAGCGATCTAGAGAAACGTATTGATACAACAAAACAATACAAAATTTATATTGGCTTTTATGCAGAAGTAGTACACAACAATGTCTTTTATTCAGAATACGGAGGCGAATGGACCCCGTTTATCGACAAGATTGAAGAGCTTCGAACTCTGGAAGAAGTTGCCGCTCTTGAGGCTCAGCAAAAAGCGGAAGCCGAAGCAAAGAAAAAAGCCGAGGCGGAAGCGAAAGCCGCCGCGCAAGAAGCGAAATCCAATCCAAACAAACTGGACCGCTCGCAGTACACAAAAATAACGGTCGAGGATTTTTCTTTTGATATGGTTGCGGGAAAGCTGCCCGTCGGCTCAAAAGTAAGTTTCAAGGTGGAATTTCTTACAAAGCCGACAGGGACAGAGTATATGTTTAAAGGTGTTAATACGATAATAACCATGTCAAGCAGCCATAACTTTGTCCGCGATATGCCGGCGATATGCTTTGGTTCCGTCCAGTCTCTTTTTGGACGATTGCCGCAACAGGCGGTTACCGTATACGCAACCGTTAAAAGACCGGGGTAAACAGGTGAATGCTCGGTCGACATTATTGACTGGGTCGAGTAATGCCGGGTGGTAATCATGGAAATCAAAAATTTAGTTGACAAGGTCATTTCCCGCAAAAACAAGAGGATAACCGACGAGGTTTTTTGCTCATTCAAAGCGACAGGGGATTTATGCGGGAATACCTTGAACTGGTTCATGAAAAAGGGCTTGAGGTTATAAACTGGCATATCGGCAAAATGGTGATGCAACGATATGGGTTAATCCCCGACGACGGGCGGAACGAGGAGCCGGAAAGTACGCTTATTTCAAGCTGCCAGGAATTTATCTAAACCCGGGCTGGTATCTTGCAAAGCACGGGGCGTTTTGCAAGGCTTGGAGGAGGCGGGCATTGAACCGTAAGCAGGGCGCGGGGCGAAGGATCCGCGCCTTTTTTTATCTGTGCCGCCCTATGGCGTGCCATGTATGGCGCTATCTGTGGACAAATTCTTCTATGTTTGCAAGACCATCCTGTCGAATTCTGTCGTAAGCGTATCTATGCCGGCTCCGGAAAACACCGAAATCCCAATCACTTTTTCTTTGGGAAGGCTCATCCGCAGCTCGGTAAGCCGCGCCTCCGTCCCTTCGCCATCGAGTTTTGTGCCAATTATGAGCCGTTTCTTCTTGAGCAAGTCTTTGGAAAACGCTCTAAGCTCAAGCCTAAGCGCGGCAAAAGCCCGCAGATAGCTCTCGTCCGTCAGATCAATCAGAAAGGCCAGCGCGCTTGTCCGGGAAATATGCTTCAGAAAGTCGATGCCCAGCCCAACGCCGGTATGAGCGCCCTCGATAAGACCAGGAATATCCGCCAAGATGATGTCGCGGCGATCCGGTAGCGCGAGCGCCCCCAGATTGGGAATCTTTGTCGTGAAGGGGTACGGCGCGATCTTAGGCCGGGCGTTGGTCAACCGGTCGAGCAGCGAAGACTTTCCCGCATTGGGAAACCCCACAAACCCGATGTCCGCGACGATCTCCAACACGACACGGAGCCTCCTCGCCTCCCCCTCTTTGCCCGGTAACGCCCTCCGGGGGGCCTGATTCACCGAACTCTTGAAGTGGATATTCCCCCAGCCGCCGTTCCCGCCCTTCAAAAACAGAAAGTCGCTCTGGTCTTTCGCAAAATCGTGGATGGCGGCGTTAGTCTCGGCATCTCGCAGAACCGTCCCCGGCGGCACCGGAATGACTAAATCCTCGCCGTTCCTGCCGAAACGCTGGGAACCCTCCCCGTCGTGACCGTTTTCCGCTTTGTATAGGGGATTTCGCCGTAAATGATAAAGCGTCCGCAGGTTGTACCGCACCGTGAAAATCACGCCGCCGCCTTTTCCCCCATCGCCGCCCGCCGGCCCGCCTTTGGGCACATACTTTTCGCGCCGAAACGCGACACAACCGTTACCGCCCTTGCCCGAAACAACCTCGATAACAGCCTCATCAACAAAAGTGTTCAAACTACCGTTGCAAGTTTTCTGCCGCGCCTCTGAACAAAGGATACCTTACCGTCGGTAAGCGCGAACAGCGTGTAGTCGCCGCCCGTCCCGACATTCGCGCCCGCATGAATCTTTGTCCCCCGCTGACGCACGATGATCGTTCCGGCCCTCACCGCCGTACCGTCCGATGCCTTGATACCGAGATACTGCGGATTTGAATCGCGCCCATTTTTCGCGCCCGAACCGCCTCTTTTCCGTGCCATGTTACACTCCTACTTCAAGCGGGAAACGGGAGTCGGACCCGCGACATCCACCTTGGCAAGGTGGCGCTCTACCACTGAGCTATTCCCGCATGAGCTGCACACAACGGCCTTGCGTCAACCACGAATAACATAACACGTTCGCAAAAAAACGTCAAGAGGCCGCCGCTTTTTCAGACGATTTTTTTATTTTTTTTCGGTCTGCCCGCCTTTCACTATTCAAAGGGGGAAGTCTTTCCCCTGTCAACAAGTTAACAGGATGGTATAATCCCCCCGGCCAACAGTTTGATTTGTGATTGTGATAAAAATGCGGTTTTTTCAGATATTCTTTTCTTGTCACTTCGCGGTTCGGCCGTACCGGCACTATCCGCCGCCGTATCTCCATTGCCGGTTCCCGGTATAAGTATTTCCGGGCAAGACCGTCATCCGTTATCAGCAGCCCGGCGAGCCGATCCTTCAACACCCCGGCCGCGCGGTTCACGCCGGCACGGTATTCGTGCCCCCTTTTCTTCGTTTTTCCCTTCGCCGTCTTTT
>JAIRNN010000058.1 GCA_031257995.1 Spirochaetaceae bacterium
TTTTCCATGCCGAATGTTTTTCCTTCTTTCCTGTTCCCCTTCCAGAGTCTTAAGGTTGTTTTAGCTTTTATAGCGTATTATGAGTGAAATTGTGAGTCAAGGTTAGCTCTAGGGCAGGGATTATTTATTCTCGCGGAGCACGCCGAGGAAAAGCACTTTCGTCCACGGCAACCGGAACAAGGGCTATTCGATGTTAACCGATGTTTGCATCCGGTACCAGACATTTTGTGCTAATTCTCTTTCTTGCCGCATATACAATGTGTATATATGCGGTTGTTAGCCCATTTGCTTTATTTTGACGTTAAAAAAGGGGAAAAAAGGCGAAAGTTTGAGATTTTAAAACAGGCTCATTTAATCATGACATAGTAGTGGATGTTGGGATCACCGTTCCGAATCTGAACGGTGAGGCTCTTCCATTCTTTTAGGGAAAACATTTTGAGGCCCTTTGCGGGAATGGCGGCGCTCCCGTTAAGATTATACTCGTATATTTTTGGGCCGAGATCAGATGTACCGGATTGATTCGTAATCCAAATATCAAAGGCGGGAAAAGTATAGCTCGTACTTCCGATTAATCCTGTAACCGCGTTGTCAAACGAATACACGCCGGCGGGTTTTGAGCTTCCCGAATACACCAGCGCCTCGCCGAATCGGGACAGCGCGTATCGGGCGGTAACGTGAGCGCCGTTCAGCGCGCGAAGGGCTGCATCGAGAGACGCTTCACCGCCCAAAGCTGATTTTGCGATGGCGGATAGAAGCGCCGGGCCGCCAAAATTCCGCACGAGGTACGCGCCGAACGCATAGTTGGACGAGTAATACGGCAACGGGTTACTATCGTTCCACTGCATGACACCATAAGAGGCGTAGCTGACAAGCCAGTCGGGGATGCGCGCGTCAATGACGTTTCCATTGATGCCCACAAGCGGCCCGATGGCATCCTCGGCCAGCATGGAGAGCATCTCTGTATACCACGACTCCCAGTTAGCCCAGTTATTGCCTTGTTGCAATACTTTTACGTTAAAGTTGATCATGTGGTTGAATTCATGGATCAATGTGGAATAGGCGGTGTCCGGTATTTTATCCAGTATCTCCGCATCCAGATAAAAGATCTCGGCTTCGTTTGAATAAGCATATTGCGTCTTTGCGTATTCATCAACCGTATAAAAGTATCCCAACGTTACGCCGTTTCTGGGGCTGCCGAAATCGCCGTCTATATCACAAACCAGGATCTGAATATGGGAATCTCCGTCCATTCCCCCGCCGCCTGATCCGCCGCCGTATTCATAGCCTAAAAGATTCGTCTCAAGGGGATATATCGCGTCAAATTTAGCCGCAAGCGCGTCAATCTGCGTTTGATTGATGGTATTGTCGTTATCGCCGCCGGAACTATGGTCAAAGTTCGTGTCGGCTACCCAGATTTTACAATACGTCCCGATTTTTTTGAGTGTCGCGGTTACTGGTGTCGGCACGTCGCTTGGATTCGATACATCGGCATATATTGTCTTTGTGTCGCCCTCTTGCGCAGACTTATACCCAGAGGCCGCGCTCCGCATGGCCCTCAGCGACTTATTAAGCGGGAATGTCGGGGGCAAAATCTGCGTTTGCCGTTCATAGCGGACAAGCGTTTCCCCATTGACCGTAACAAAACCGGCGGGCACCCGGATGTCATCCCCGTTGGCGATCGCGACGGGCACTTCCCCGGAGACAGAGCTTGACGGGGCGGCGCTGGCGTTCTTTGCTGAGTTTGTGGTATTTACCATCACGAGAAACACGTCTTTATTTTCGAGCTCGTTCAGTATTATGGCGCCGTTACGCTTATTGTTCAAATTGAGCTTGTAGACGGAATCCGATCCGTCAACATCTAGTATGCCGGAAAAGTCTTCTATTTCCACAACTGCCATCCGGCAAGAGAGCAACAAAAAGATTTGGATCACGACCGGCAAGACAAAACCGTATCGAATGGCTCTGGTCATTTAATTTCCCTATTTCGGTTTCGTTATAATATAATAATCGGCATTAGGATCTACAGCCAGAAGCTTTATCGTGAGCCTCCCGGTTTCCTTTATCTCGTTCTCCCAGTTGCTGACGGTGTTGCCCCCCTCGCCCTCCTTGTCGCTGTACAACTGAACAGTATTGATAGGCGCGGTGGAATAGGATACTTCCTCATATTTGAATATCTTCGGACCCGACCCCAAAGAAATAGACTCAAACTTATATGTTTTGCCGCCAATCGTATACGCAGCTGTTGGATTATTAAAAGTCAAGATGTTAGGGTTCGAAGGTGAATATGAATATAAAAGCGCTTCACTGAATCTGGACATCGCGTAGGCGGTATCGATTCCCAAGTTGTTGTTATGAATACGCATAAAGTGGTCAATAGACCCTCTGCCCGACGCATTTGATTTCGCAATATCGGAAAATAGCTTCTCCCCGCCGAAATTACGCATGAGATACACGCCGAAAGCATAGTTGGACGCGTAATAGGGGAGCGTATTGCCCGACGAAGGCCAATACATAACGCTCAGATTGGCGTAATTTCCGATCCATTCGGGGATACGCGTATTAACGGAATTTGAGATTGGGACAAGCGGACCAATGATGTTTTCGGCCAGCATGGAGAGCATCTCCGTGTACCACACTTCCGTATTCCATGACACATAGTCACCGCCGACTAAAACTTTGAGGTGAAAGTTGATCATGTGGTTGAATTCATGGATCAGCGTCGAATAAATGCTCTCTTGAGTTGATGCCGTAGATGCCGTATAGGAGTCTAAGTAGAAAATTTCGCCTTCATTTGAATAGGGATACTTTCCTCCCCTTGTGAATGCGTCTCCCGGATAAAAATAGCCGTGCGTTATGCCATTCGAATTCGAGTTTCCCCCATCCCCATCTATATCAAAAAGGAGAATCTGAATTTTGGGATCGCCGTCCATCCCCCCGTGACCAATCAAATTCCCCGCACTATCCAGCCCGCCGCCGTATTCATACCCTAAAAGCTGCGTCTCAATGGGATATATCAGGTCAAATTTCTCGGCAATCTGCTCCGCCCTACTTACAGTAAGCGTTGCCCCCTCCGTCCCAAAATCTTCGTTTGCTATCCACACGTTACAATATCGCTTGCTTGCTTGCAGCGTGAAAACTTTCGTTACAGGCGACACGTCAACAAAAAAATATCTGCTCTCTCCCTGTTGCGCAACATAACGCGTCCTGTTTCGGACTTGAGGCTCTTCATCAGGAGGCGTAACCTGCCAGTGCCGTTCATAACGAAAGATTGTTTCTCCGGTTTCCGTGGTAACCACTTCCGCGAGCGACCGGCTCTCCTCCTGTCCCTCGCCGGAATCCGCCGGAAGCGCATGACGATTGTACTGAGTGCGGTTGTTTTTGACCCTGGCCAAATAAATATCGTTATTTTGCGGTAATCCTTCCAGTATTGTCACACCATACCCCAAGCTGTTCACCTCCAGTTTATGGACGAACTCCGGATAATAAACCACCGATCCGACGTCCACCACCACATCAGGTTGATGGCATGAAAACAACACCACGGCAACACAAACCGCGAGAAACACAGAGACGAACCTATTCCGCACGAAATTATCCATCATAGTACACTAATAATATAACACATATTGTTTGAAATGTCAAACGTTTTGTACATAATTCGTACGATTATTTTACACCTTGACGAAAGGCCAATTTTTAGTTATATTTAGATTGTCGGAGGAAACGATTCCAATAGTGAGGAAAATCGCTCAAAAGACCGCGAGAACCGCCCGCAAAACGGGGAAAAAGGTAACGCTGGATGACGTGTGGGAAACCATAAACGAGATCGGCAAAGCGCGGAAGGAGACTCAGGCGGCCCTGAAAGAGACCCAGCGGATAGTCGGTGATTTGGGCAACAAGTTCGGCGACGAGGCCGAATACATGCTGGTTCCCGGTTTGCAGGAAAAGTTCGAACAGTTCGGCTTTCATTTTGACACGATGAGCCGCAACAAGAAAATAAACAACAAGGAGTATGATATACGCGCCGAGATCGACGCGTTTCTGGAAAACGGCGCCCAGGCGATGGCCGTTGAGGTAAAGGCGAAACTCCAGAAGGCCGATGTGGACAGCCTCGTGAGCCGCATGGAAAAACTCCGCAGGTACGCGGATTTGTACGGCGACAAGCGGGACTATTTCGGGGCGATGGCGGCCACGGTGGCGCCCGAAAAGGAGCGGGATTACGCGCTTAAAAACGGCTTTTACGTGATAGAGCCGTCCGGGGAAGACGTGATGGTAACCATGCCGGAGTCCAATCCCAGGGTTTGGTGATCTGTGTGCCGCCCCGGACTTAATCATGTTAAACCTTCATCACGGAAACCGCAACAACAACATCATGGCAGCGCCTTCTTCAAAGCCCGGTTCACTTCCTCGTCCAGCCCTTCGGCAACCGTGATCACGCGCCAGTAGGCAAAGTTTTCCGTCCGGGAGTAGCGCAGGAGGTTTCCCTCCGCCGTGATGTCGGTACCGCACACGATCATCGTCACCGGAATATGCTCCGGTTTCGCCGTCCGCACGGCAAAAACTTGTTCCAATGTCTTTACCGCAAAACTCAGCCCTTCGGGGTCTCTCAACATGCGGATTTTTTCTTTGACCGCTTCTTTCTGTTCGGTATCGCCGATGATGCCGTCAAAGATAACCTGGTCGGTTTCCCCGGAGGCAACGAGATACAAGGAATCTCCACTTCGCAAGGTCCGGTCAACGATCGTATCACAGAGCCAGTTTACCGCTCCCGCCTTGCCTCGGGAAAGGGAAGACGACATATCAATGATGATACATATATCCGCCGCCCGCATGGCGCCGGATGCGGCCGTTTCTTGGGCGGAAACCGGAGAAACCGGCAACATAAACCACACCGCCATTACCAACAATGCCCACAACCGCGTAAACGAAAGCCCGCTCCCATCAAATGTTTGCATACCGCTATGCTACACCGGAAGGGGCGTTACGGCAACACCCAGCGATTTCGCCGTTTTGCGGGCGGCCTCCATCCCGGCAATCACCGCCGCAGCGCCGTCCGGAAACCGCTTCCCCGCATCCGCTGCCGCCGCCGCCAATTTCCCCGCGTCTGTGTCCAGAATATGCTCCAGATTCTTGGCCCGCATTTCATCGTCAATGTTGCTGAAAAACCGGAAGAGGTCGGCGATGCCCTTTTCCGCATTGGTCTTAGGCTGTTTTATCTTGGAGTACGTGCCGATGATGACCTTTTCGAGCGTATCCCGGTCAAGAACCTGTCCGGCCTCGTGTTCCAGTATCCGGGAAAACGCCGCAAGGGACTGGGCCGGGGTAGGATCGCGGTAGGTGCTGAACGAGAAGACCTTTTCAAGCGGGTCGGTATAGGCAAACGCGCCGTAGGCCCCGCCCTTCATGCGGAGTTCTTCCCACAACGCGCCGGTGGAAAGCCTGTGGCAGAGTACTTGCTCGGCGGCGTGTCCTTCCGCGCCAAACGGCAGGGCGGGAAAAGACCGGGCGGCAAACCCCGTCTGCATAGACGGTGACGCAAAGACCTCGGTCCTTTTGCCGGGACTGCCGAAATGACGGGCAAGCATCGCGCCGGAAAATAAGGCCCCATCGAACGAAGCCCCGTCGAAAAAGGGATAAAACTGTTCCGCACGGACGACCTTTTCCCCCCGTCTTTGCACCGGGCCGAAGGACGCGAACCGGTCCCGCACCGCGTTCAAGACGGCGGGAATGTTCTCCCCGGTAATGTTCACCAAGAGGCCCGATTTAGCGAGCAGGGATTCGCGAATCGCGATGAGTTTCCGCTTTACTTCGTCGATGTCCACATTAAGCAGCCAGTGGATGAACTGAATCTGCGCGATACCGTGCCAGAGCTCGGCCACCAGCCGTCCCCGCGACAGGTACATCCCCGTTCTCGATGCCGCGTAGTTGTGGCCCGCCGGCGCGAGACTCGAATCGGCATCCGTCTTCATTTCAAAAATGAGGTCGCGTAAACGGCGCGTGTCGTTGAAATTCGCGTCCTTAATCAGCGGCGCCAGCAGGTCAAGCGAGGGGACGATCTTTTCGTCCAACATCTTAGCGTGGAAAATTAACCAGTCACGGCCCGCTAAATCGAAAACGCCGGAGGGCGTTTCTATGCCGCTCGTTGTACCCTCGACCATCCCGCCGGAACGCAGTACCGTGTGAATGTCGCCCAGCGTTCGCGCAAGGAGGCTCGACATCTCACCGTAATCCTTGCCGGGAATCCCGATACTCGTAACGGCCCGCGCAAAAAACGGCAGCCACGGATAATCCTCCGGTTCCAGCACGTCAAGCGGAAACGCGAAGTCGAGGTAACTGATGCCGTTGGTAAAAAGAGGATGGGCAAGCGCGGGAATCCCGCCCGCATCGTACATTTCGCGGGGAACGCGGTCAATCGAACGGGAGAGGTCTTTGACCGAAAGATGGGGTATCTTCGCAAGCAGACTGGGCGAATCGGGCGTGTTTTGCTTCACCTCCATCTCCGCCGCCTTGTCCCGTATCATTTGCCGCTCTTCGTCGGTAAAAGCCTTTTCCCGCTTGTTCAGTTTGCGCGTTGCCACCCTCGCCTGTTTTGCCATAAAAGTCTTTTCGGGCTTCATCACCACCAACGCCTCGTGCGGGTTATTCAATAGTACCTTTTCGATCAGCGTTTCAAAGTAACGGGGGTCGGCGGCGATACGTTCTTTCAACTCGTTCCAGCGCGGCATAACGAGGAGACTCTCCTTTGGATGGCCGCCCCGCATCCACGAACGGAGCGCCCGGCGCAACCACACAAGCGCGTAGGGCCCGTTAGCACGGCGGACTTCTCTAAGGGAAAACTCAAGCGAAAGGAGCGCCCCCTCCGTGTCCTCCGCCGCGATACCGTCTGCGACAAGCCTTTGCAACGTGCTTTTGATCAATGCCGCGATCGCGTTATCCGTTTCAGAAAGCGCGTTCTGCTGACTAACGCCGTGCAACCCGGCAGAAAACACGGCTTCACGCAACTCGATCTCAATCCCGCTGCACGAGGCCATATCCTCGCCCAGCCCCGACTCGATCAGCACCCGCGACAGAGGCGACCCGTCGTGCCCCATGAGGATATCCGACAACACCTGCAACGCGAGCGTTTCAACAGCATCCTTCACGGGACAGAGCCACGAAAGAAACACCGCCGCCTTATCCTCTATAATGCCGGGAACCGGCACCGTGAACGCCCGCCTCTCGCTCCACGGCAGGGCCCGCCCAACCGGAGGAAACGCCGTGCCGGAAGGCAGCCGCGAAAAATAATGCTCGTCAAGAAACGCCAGTTGTTTTTCCGTCGGAATGTTCCCCGCAAGAAACACCTTGCAGTTCGCCGGATTGTAACGCTCCTTGTGAAACTCCCGAAATTCCTGGTACGTCAAGTCGGGAATACAGGCCGGATCGCCCCCCGAATCAAACGCATAGGGCGTATCCGGCAGCACCGATTTCACCGACCAGCGCCCCATATATTCATCGAGAGACGAGTAAGCCCCCTTCATCTCGTTGAAAACCACGCCGTTTGAGACGAGCTTCCCGTTCTCCGCATACTCCAGCCGATGCCCCTCCTGCATAAACGTCCATTCTTCGAGGCGCGGGCAGAACACCGCATCCGCATACACCGCCATCACATTAAAATAATCCGCCTCATTCACCGAACTTGCCGGATATACCGTCTTGTCGGGAAAGGTCCATGCGTTGAGGTACGTCTGGAGACTCCCCTGGCAAAGCACGAGAAAAGCGTCTTTCATCGGATACCGTTCCGACCCGCACAACACCGTATGCTCGACAATGTGCGCGACCCCCGTCGAATTGCCGACCGCCGTCGCAAACGCAAACGCGAACAGATTCTCCTCATCGCCGTTCAAGACGTGAAAAACCTCCGCCCCGCTCCTCAAATGCCGCGCCAAAATCCCGTAAGCCGTCCCCTCACCCCCTGCCTTGAGCTCGTCATACTCGGCCACTTCCCGTATTTCAAACCCGTGGACAACATCGCCCGCCTTGAGGTTCGTTGGTTTCGTTGATTGATTGTGCATGAGGTGAGTATACCAGTTATGAGCCGCGAGTTATAGTACTTCTCCAAAGAGGGTATACTGCGTTAGGCATGAAAATAACATCGGCGCGTTTTAGGCGGGGGACGCCCAATACCGCGCGCGAAATGTTGAGCGCGTTTCCCGAATCCCGCAACACGGCGTAGGCCCAAAAATGCTCCACCGTAGATAAATGCAACAGGCCCCCCTCGCTCCGGCCCGCTCTCCGGCCGATACGCCCGCACCTACGCCGAAAGGCGCGTCCACACCTCCCTCCGTTTGGTCATACGCTACCCCCTCTGCTAGAGGTTCCGCCCTTAAGACCCCATCCCGGCGCCGGCTTGGACCCCGTTGGAGACAGCCCCTTCTGTGGAGACAGCCCCCCTCTGCGGGGACAGCCCCCCTCTGCGGGGACAGCCCCCCTCTGCGGGGACAGCCCCCTTTGTGGGGACAGCCCCCTTTGTGGGGACAGCCCTCTCGCCGGGGACAGCCCCTTCTGTGGAGACAGCCCCCCTCTGCGGGGACAGCCCCCTTTGTGGGGACAGCCCTCTCGCCGGGGACAGCCCCTTCTGTGGGGACAGCCCCTCGCCGGGGACAGCCCTTTGCCGGGGACCCGTCCCCATTCCACGCCGCCGCCGAGCAAAGTCGGGTTGGCCGCATTGACAATCACGTCTCGTTAGGCCGGGTCGCCGGGCCTAGCCTAGGCCGGGTCATCGGGCCTAGGCTAGGCGGGGTTGGCGGGCTTAGGCTAGGCCGGGTCATCGGGCCTAGCCTAGGCGGGGTCATCGGGCCTAGCCTAGGCGGGGTCATCGGGCCTGGGCTAGGAGGGGTCATCGGGCCTGGGCTAGGCGGGGTCATCGGGCCTGGGCTAGGCGGGGTCATCGGGCCTGGGCTAGGCGGGGTCATCGGGCCTGGGCGAGGCGGGG
>JAIRNN010000060.1 GCA_031257995.1 Spirochaetaceae bacterium
TTTCGTACCGCCCGCATACATGGCACTGAGTGCCAAGCCGAACATCACAACACACAAAATCGTCTTTTTCATGCGATTCTCCTTATCAGGCATCGTATACTCTATACTTTTGCCTGTCAACTAAAATATTATATATCAAAATTTGATATATAAGAACAGTATCAAGGCAATTTTCACAATTGTCAAGGGGAAATTTATAAATTTCCTAAAAAAAAGTAACTATTCAGCCAAATCTACTCAACATATGTTTAGTAGTTGATATAAAAAATACCCAGAGAGGGGAAGAAGATTTTAGAACAGGACATCGCTGTCCACTTTGATCATAACACACCCTTCAGAAGGAGCTGAAGTGAAATAACCGCATTTACAGCGAACCTTCAATTGAATTTAACCGTTCAGGCACCCATTGCCGCGCGCGAAACAGGCTCGATTCCAATAAAAAGCGTTCCGCAGGTGTTTGTGCCCACGGAACGCAAGCGTTTTATCAGAACGCGGGGATGACCGCCCCTTTGTACTTGCTTTCGATGAACGTCCAGACTTCTTCGGAACGCAGCGCGGAAACAAGCGCGGTGATGGCCGGGTCTCTTACCCTGCTCGTCTTGGTCGCGATGATATTCGCGTAGGGCGAGTCTTTGCCCTCTCGAAACAGGACTTTGGTCGTGTCGATACCGGCCTCCAGCACCTTGTTGGTGTTGGTGATATAGACATCGAAATCCTGCCGTACACGGAGGATCAGCGCGGAATCGAGTTCCCGCAGCGTTACCGGCTTCACGTAGGTGTCAACGGTGTTGGCAACGGTGGTCTGGTAGACATCGGTTCCTTTTTTCAGCGTGATAAAACCGGCCTTTTCAAGGATGACCAACGCGCGGTACTCGTTGGTCGCGTCGTTCGGGATGGCGATAATGGCGTTGGCGGGTATCGCTTCAACGCTTGGGTGCTTTTCCGAGTACGCGCCTATCGGCTCAACGTGAATGTTGCCCGCGTTGGCCAAGTCGAAGCCCCGTTCCGCGATGATGGACTTGAGGTACGGCTCGTGCTGAAAAAAGTTGGCGTCCAGTTCGCCCGTCGATACCTGCTCGTTTGCCAGCGAGCTGTCCGTCCTCGTGTTGACCTCCAGGTCGATCCCCTGTTCCGCAAGCCGGGGCTTCACGTAAACTCCCCCTTAAAAAATATGGTGGTTGTTTCAAAACGGATTATGTTTTGGAACACCCGCAAGGCATACGCCTTGTTTTCTAAATCAAATGCCGCCTTTTCAGTATCCCTTTCGCGATGCCGTTACCGATGATCTGTACGGCGGTTACAAGAACCACGAGGGCGGATACCGAAGCGATGAGCATATCCACGCGGAAACGCTGGTAGCCGTAACGCACCGCAACATCACCCAAACCGCCGGCCCCAAAGGAACCCGCGAGTGCCGTGGTGGAAATCACCGCGATCACCGCAACGGTAAAACTGCGGACCAGCGCGGGCAGGGCTTCGGGCAGCATCACCTTGAACACGATCGCCCCGGCGCGGCTTCCCATAGCTTTGGCGGCCTCGAATTTCCCTTTGGGCACTTCGAGAATGCTGTTCTCCACGAGCCGGGCATACATGGGAATACAGGTGAAGGCCAGCGCGAAAACACAGGCGCTTGGCCCGTAGGAAATCCCGATGATGAGACGCGACAATGGCAGCGTGAGGATGATGACGATCATACTGGGCATAGAACGAAGCGCGTTGATGATGCCGCCCAAGACGCTGTTGAAGACCGGCAAGGGATGGAGCCCATCCCGGTCGGTAAGCACCAGTGCCACGCCCAGCACCAGCCCGAAAATGCCGGTGAGTATCGTTGTGAGCGCGGTCATGTAGAATGTTTCCATGATCGAAGGCCCCACGATGCTCCACACTTCCGCGCCAAAGGCGCTTTGAACGCTTTTCAACAACGTGCTCATATTCAGCCTCCTTCCTGCCATTCCCGGCTCGAAAGGTCGCGGTTGATCTTCATGAACAGCTTCGCGGTCTCGCTCTTGGGGTTGAGGAATACGCTCTTCACGCTGCCGGTTTCGGCGATGAGCCCGTCTTCCAGAACCGCCATGTTGTTGCAGGCATACCGGACCACCTCAAGCTGATGGGTAACGAGGATGATGGTCAGCTTCAGTTTCCGGTTGATGTCGATGAGCAGGTCCAGAATCGAGAGCGCGGTAAGCGGATCGAGGGAACTCGTCGCCTCGTCGGAGAGCAGGATGTCCGGCTCATTCGCCAGCGCGCGGGCGATCCCCACCCGTTGTTTCTGGCCGCCGGAAAGCTGCCCCGGAAAAAAATCGCGTTTGTCCGCAAGCCCGACAAGCTCAAGAATTTCCAGCACGCGCGTTTTCACCTGCCCTCGCTTTAGTCCGGCGATCTCCAGCGGATACGCCACGTTCCCCAGAACCGTACGCGAGTCCAACAGGTTGAACTGCTGAAAAATCACGCCGATCTTGCGCCGCCGCTCTTCCAACTCCCGGTTTCTCAACGCCGTTATTTCCACATCGCCGATGGAAACACTCCCCCTATCGGGTTTTTCCAACTGGTTCAGGCAACGCAACAATGTCGTCTTTCCCGATCCGGAGAAGCCCACAATTCCGAAAATGTCCCCCTTACAAACGCTAAGGTCTATGCCCTTGAGCACCGAGAAGTCCCCGCTCCGCCCGCGAAACGTCTTGCGGAGATCCCGTATCCTGATAAACTCATCCATAATACAAAACAAACGCCCCTGTATCAAATCTTAAAGTTATACGAATCATATATTTCATATAAATACGACTGTAATACTAAGATATGGTGAAAAAAGTGTCAAGCATATAGTGAATATTGGCTAGAAATTTGTTGCTATTTGCGTATAAAATCTCAGAAAATCACAGAACAGACGGTTTTTTACCTTGCAAATTTCAAAACAGTCGAGCCTGTTCCAAAACTCATTTGTATTGGAGTATTCCTGTCAGTTAACAAAGCGATAAGGAATTAACCGTGAAGGCGAAGGCGGTTCGTAAACCGCTGAGGCGAATAAGGATAGAGGCGCGCTGATTTGACAGCCGGCTGGCTTTACAAGCAGTCTTGAAGGCGGCTTTCTGTGAAAGCTGACAAAACAGACGAATTGGCGATAAAAGGCGTGACTGCCGGTAAAAACCTTCTTCGCCTTAGTACCACGGCGCTGATGCTTGAGTAAAAAAGCGGGACCTTTATTGGCGCCGCGCCATGCTGCATAACCGCGCTAACGCCCCTAGCACAACCTACGGTTGTGCCTGTTTCGGGAGCGGCAAATGGGCGCCTTTGCGGTTAAATTTTCTTGAAGGTTCGCTGTAAATAGGGTTGTTCTCAGATTTGCTTGGGGTTTTGGAACAGGCTCAGTGGACAATGGAAAATGAAGATGGTGGTTGCTCGTTTCATTCCTATTGTTTTCTATTTTCCATTTTCAATTCCCTGGTGAGGAATGGGGTGGATTGGAGGGGGGAACGTTGCGGTGGTCTCCCCCGCTGAGGGGGGCGCCGGAAGACCGCGCAAAACTACCTAAGCGCGTAAGCGCGGCGTAGTTTTGCGATGGCTGGAGGCAGGGGGAGACTTTCCCCACCTGATTGGGCAAGCAACGCTTTTCACCCACTATCCCCTATGTTCACTGTTCCGCATCTTCTTATTTCTTATCTCTTACACTGGCTTGATAAGGATCTCAAAAAAGTGTTTAATGAGTGAGGTCGGTATGAAATGAGGAGACAACATGAGTGCAGTTAATCTGAAGGCGGAGCAGGTCAAGATACGGGAGACGCGGCTGGGGTCAATCACGGGGTTTGCGGGGAGCGCGGGAGAGCTGGTGCGGTGCGCCCGTGGGGGGCGGCTGCGGGACAAGGGGCGGTCTTTTAGTCAATGTATGGGGTGTTCCACGTCCAACGCGGCGTGTACGCTGATTCTGATCCGGGATGCGGCGGTGATAAGCCACGGGCCGGTAGGGTGCGCGGGGTGTCTCCACGAGTTCGCCTTTACCTACCGGGTAAACGGGATTCACCGGAAGGTAGAGATGCCGGAGGAACGCCATATCTTCACGACCAACGTGACGGAGAAGGACACGGTCTACGGGGCGGGGGAGAAACTTGCCCTGGCGATCCGCGATGTGTTCAAGCGGGTGAAGCCCGAGGCGATCTTTGTGATTACGACCTGCGCCTGCGGCATCATCGGGGACGATGTTGAAGGAATTGCCGACGAAGCGGAAGAAGAGTTGGGGATTCCGGTGGGGGCGGTGTTCTGCGAGGGCTTTCGCTCGAAGATATGGACGAGCGGGTTTGACGCGGGTTACCACGGTATCGCCCGCAAATTGATCAAGAAGCCTCTGAAGAAGCAGGAAGATCTGGTCAACATCGTGAACTTCTGGGGGGCCGATGTCTTTGCCCGCTGGTTTGAGCGGCTTGGTCTCCGGGCCAACTACCTCACGCCCTACGCCACGGTCGCCCAGATCGCGGCGTCTTCCGAGGCGGCGCTCACCGTTCAGATTTGCGCCACGCTGGGGTCGTATCTGGGAGCCGCGCTGGAACAGGAGTTCGGCGTGCCGGAGATCAGGGTGCCTGCGCCCTACGGCATCGTCCAGACGGAACGCTGGTTTCGGGAACTGGGCCGCATGACGGGGCGGGAAGAAAAGGTCGAGGCTTTCCTGCGGGAAGAGCGGGAGCGGTGGTTGCCGGAAATCGAACGGTCGCGGGAACAGTTGTCCGGAAAGACGGCTTACGTTACCGCCGGCGCGTCTCACGGGCATTCACTCTTGGGGTTGTTGCAGGAGTTGGGAATGCGGCCTTTGGGGGCGGCAATCTTTCACCACGATCCGATCTACGACAACGGCGCGGAGTCCGCCGATACCTTGCAGAATGTGGTTCGCGATTACAGGAACGAGATCGGGGGGTACAATGTCTGTAACAAGCAGGAGTTTGAGCTTGCCAACATCCTCAACAGGGTACGGCCCGACATTCTCCTCGCCCGGCACGGCGGAATGACGCTCTGGGGCGCGAAGTACGGTATTCCCTCCCTCTTGATCGGGGATGAGCATTTTGGGATGGGTTACGAAGGTATCGTCAACTACGGGAAGCGTATTCTCGAAACAATGGAGAACGACGAGTTTGTAAAGAACCTCGCAAAGCACACGGTTAATCCCTATACTAACTGGTGGCTTGCCCAGAATCCCTTCACGTTTTTAGAGGAGCATACCCATGCCAAAACACCTTGAACAGCAGCGTTATATGTGCGCTTTGGGCGCAATGCAGACCGTCGTGGCGATTCCCCACGCGGTACCGATACTCCATTCGGGACCGGGGTGCGGAAACATGACATCAGGGTTTTTTGAGCGTTCCCGAGGGTATTCCGGCGGGAACACCGCGCCGTGTACCAACTTCACCGAGGCCGACGTGGTCTTCGGCGGGGAACGGAAGCTCGCTGCGCTTATCAGGAACTCGTACAAGGTGCTGAAAAGCGATCTCCAAGTGGTGTTGCCCGGCTGCACGTCCGCCATCGTGGGCGATGACGTGAGCCGTGTGGTGAAAGAGTTCGCCGACGAGGGGAAGCCCATCGTGTTCGCCGACACGCCCGGTTTCCAGTACAGCAACTACGAGGCCCACAGTGAAATCGTCAAAGCGGTGATTCAGCAGTACGTCGAGCGGTTTGCCCCAGCAAAAACCGCGCAAAAGAAAAAGCGCGTGAACCTCTTTGCGTCCATTCCCTATCAGGATCCGTTTTGGAAGGGCAATCTACAGGAGTTGAAGCGTCTCATTGAAATGTCGGGGTTCGGCCTTGAGGCGAACGTCCTCTTCGGCCCGCTGTCCCGGGGTGTCGAAGAATGGCAGACCATCCCCGAAGCCGCCTTCAACATCCTCGTCTCCCCCTGGTTTGGCCTTTCCATCGTACAGTATCTGGAGGAACGCTACAGACAACCCTTCTACCACTTCCCCTATCTGCCCATCGGCGGCAACGAGACGACCCGCTTCCTCTGGGGGATCGCCGGTTTCGCCGCAGATCAGGGACTGGAACTCGATGATTCCCGCATTGAGGCGTTTATCCGGCAGGAGGAGCGGGCCTTCTACGAGGAAATCGACAACCTTGCCACCTTCCTCCTGGAGTTCCGCTACGGGCTTCCCGCATGGATGCACATCCTCCACGACGCGAGCTATGTACTGGGCATGACCGCCTTCCTCCTCAACGAGGTGGGTCTGGTTCCCCGCGAACTCTTTATCACCGACAACACCCCGGAACCGTTTCACGACACCATCCGCAAAACCGCCGCCGGGTTTTCCGCAAAACGGACGATCAACATCACCTTCCACAACGACGCGGGCCTCGCCCAGGCGGAGATCGCCGCCGCACACCACGAGGGCCGGGGCCTCATCATCGGGAGCGGCTGGGACAAAGACCTTGCGCGAAAGAAAGGCTGCGACTTCCTCTCCGCCGCCCTTCCCTCTCCCTACCGCCTCGTCATGACAACCGGTTACGCCGGTTACCGGGGCGGACTCCGGCTCATTGAGGATATCTACAACACCGCGCTTGCCACGTACCGGTAGGATAAAGGAAAACATCATAGACGGTCACATTTTAGCTTGACATTATCACGCGATTGAGATGAACTTGAAATACATGAGGAACATACGGGAGTATATTATGGTTGTTCCTGTTGCAAAGTTAAAGGCTAAGTGAAAATAGTATCAGGATGCTGTATCTCATGACGGCGTGCTTGCCACGAATAAGGGAAAGGCTGTCCGATCCGGCGCGGAACAAACAGGCAATCTTTGACAGCCTTGTAGGAATGACCGCCCATAACCCCGTGCGCGTCGAAGAAGCCGGAAGAGAGCGCTTGTCCCGGCAGTGAAAGTCTTGTTTGATACCAATGCCATCATAGATATACTGGATCGCCGGGAGCCGTTTTTTGAAGATTTCGGATAAGTTTATGCAACTTGCCACACGGGGAAAGCTGGAAGCTTTCATGAGTGCCGGAACAGTTACCGATGTGTTTTACATCGTCAGCCGAAGCATTCGTGATGCCCAAAAATCGAGTGATTTTTAGCGCGTTTTTTGTTATGCCCTCTTGACACTTTTTTGGCGGTTGTAGTATACTAACATATATACGGGCCAGTAGCTCAGTCGGTTAGAGCACTGCTCTGATAAGGCAGGGGTCAATAGTTCAACTCTATTCTGGCCCAAAGCGGCCGCTTGTTTGATTTCATCACAAGCGGCCGTTTTGTTTTTTTGTCGGCAAGGCAACGTTATTTACTTTGTGGCAAGCAGTCCTAAAATCAACTCATTTTTTTAATTTTGTCTGCCCGCTTGACACTTCTTCTTTTGAGTGTTAGGCTGTGAAAACAATAGTTAGCAGGTTTTAACAAGGGTAAGGGAGCTTGAACGAAAATCGATGGAGATCAATAGCAATGGACAGAAGACGATGGAATTATTGGAACTGAAAAACATTACCAAGATGTATGGGCCGCTTGCCGCGCTGAAAGACATAACGCTGAACGTGAGCCGGGGGGAGCATCTGGCGATTATGGGACCTTCGGGGTCGGGAAAGACAACGTTGATGAACATCATCGGCGCGATGGACAAGCCGACAACGGGCGAGGTCATTCTTGAGGGGAACGACATCTCGCGGGAAAGCGAGGCGGCGCTCAACGTCATTCGCCGGGACAAGATCGGGCTCATATTCCAGCAGTTTCATCTGGTAACGTATCTGTCCGCTCTTGAAAACGTGATGGTGGCCCAGTACTACCATTCGATGCCCGACGAGGAAGAAGCGCTTGCGGCCCTGTCCCGCGTGGGGCTTGCCGAACGGGCGAAACACCGGCCCGCCCAGCTTTCAGGCGGCGAGCAACAGCGGGTCTGCATTGCCCGCGCCCTCATCAACTACCCGTCGCTGATTCTCGCCGACGAGCCAACGGGTAATCTTGACGAGGCCAACGAGCGGCTTGTGATGGACATCTTCAAGCGCCTTCACGCCGAGGGAACGACGATCATTGTCGTAACGCACGATCCCGAAGTGGCAGAAGAGGCGCAACGGACGGTAGTACTGGAGCATGGAAAAGTAGCGCGGATTGAGGAGAGGTAGATGTATGATGATACGTAAAGAAGAAAACGTGCGGATGCGCCCGTTGGCGCTTGTTTCTCTTTTCATTCTCGCCGTGATGAGCGCGGCACTGGCGGTTTCGTGCGACAAGGCACAGTACCGGGACGGCACCTATACAGGCCGGTCGGGCGCGGACGATACCGGGGCATGGGGCGAGGCAACGGTTACCATTCAGGAAGGGAAAATCACCGCTTGTACCTTTGTTACCTACCAGAAGGACGGCGTTATCAAAGGAGAGGATTACGGCAAGGTGAACGGCGAGATTTCAAACCGCGCCTTCTACGACAAGGCCCAGCTTGCGGTACGCGCCATGCAAACTTATGCGGAGGCGCTTCCCCGGAAGCAAAAACCGGAGGCGGTGGACTCGATTTCCGGCGCGACAATTGCCTACGACCAGTTTACCGAGGCGGTACTGATGGCACTGGAAGTGGCGGGATCAGGAAGTCCTAAGTAACTCGTTTGCGGTATCCGGCGCTTTACCCGTTCTGTAGTGCTTTCCCCAAGAAAATACAAGGCTGGGTGGGGGAAGTCGCGGCAAATTTTGCCGACCCCTCGCTCCAGACACGCACTCCGGTCGATGTGTCCGCACCTACGGCGCGTCCACACCTTCCTCCGTTTGGTCTTACGCTACTCCCTCTCCAAGGACGCAGTCCCGGGCTCTGTCCCTAAGACCCCGCATTAATCACGACTTCATCACGGGTGTTGTGGGCAGACCTCCCCTGCGGCCATCTTGGGCCGGGAGCGTTGAGGCTTGCTGCAACCTCCTTTTTGCCGTAAACGAGACGTTTAGCCGGGCGGGGATGCGGATTTGGGGGAAATGTCGAACAAAAGACGGTTGTCCGTTGCCATCCCATTCGTCCGGGGGCTGTCCCAAGACAATGTGTAGGTTATGACCTCCGGAATCGGTGTTTTTGCCAGTGTTTCCACCGCCGCCCAGTTCACCTCCTTCGCCCATTCCGGCGGCCCCTCCCACAAGATGCACGACCAGTAACGTTCGCCCCAAACGTGCCCCATCCGTCCCGTCCGCACGTTGAAACGGGCGGAGAACGTTTGTTTCAGCCACTGCATTATCAGCGGAAGCTGAAGCCCATCGTCGGGTTTGATGAAGAACGATACACATTCGTTCTCAATTTTAAGCCCACGCATCTCGAAGCCGTAGAGCTCTTTCGTCTCGCAAAGTACGCGGAGAAAGAGCGTCTCGGCCTCCGGTAACTGGAACAAGGGTTCGCTGATATTGACCGATGTTCGCACCTCATACCAGACATTTTCCGCTAAATCACGATGTGTTCTCATACATATATATATGCGGTTGGCAGCCGTATTGCTTTAGTCTAACGTGAAAAAACAACAAATTTTTTGCAGAAATCGCCTTTAACCACAGATGGCGAACTGAAGTTCGACACAGATCGGACATGTGTAAGCTGCGGTTCCCCGTGATAAAGCCTGTGGCTAATGTCTGTGATAAAAGCCTGTGATTAATGCCGGGAGCGTTGCGGGGGCGACCAGGGACCCTGTTGCATCTACTACTGATAAACATTCAATGGGCACCGTGCTACGGAAATGGCAGAAACGCGCCTAGCACAACGGGTTGTGCCCGTTTCGCGCGAGGCATTGGGTGCCCGCTGAGGGGGGTGCCGGGAGCCGTGCCTGCAAAGCAAGCACGGCGGGAGGCAGGGGGAGACTTTCCCCCACAACGTGAGGTTTTGCGACAGATTCAGTGAATAATGAATAGCGGAGAGTTTAGATGAGGAGGCATCCCCCGTATCTTTTAGTTGCTTAAAGAGTTATACTGATTGAAAGGTATTGTATGGAAGATTCCCGTATCGTTTATCTCTCCGTTCCCGAATCGTTGCGCGGGCAATTTGAGCAGGGGGCCGCGCATAGCCGCGACAAACACGGCAACTGTGTGAAGAGTCAGGGGTTACCCTTTGAGATTGACCCCGCCATCCCTATCCCCGCCGAGATTCCGCCCGGCGAGGAGCGGTTGCCACTGGAACGGCTTTCATGGGAGATGATCATAAGCGGGATGATCCGCGTGGTAACCGCTGAGCCCGATGGGAAGGATGCCGACTACTACCGCGCCTTCATTGCCGCCGTGAAGCCCGGTCTTCTGGAAGAGTTTTTTGATGCGGCACTGATCAAGGCACAGGCGGGCAGTTTCGAGATAGCCGAGGACATTGCCGCGTCTCTCAGGGCGGTCTATCGGCATTCTCCGCTCGCCTACCTTGCCGGGGCACTGGTCACCGAACACAAGGGCGACGCTGTTGAATCGGAAGGCCGTGAGCAGGATGCCGACCTCATCTATTCCGAGGCGGCCGCGTTCTACAAGCAAGCCATTGCCGAAAAGCCGCCGCTTCCCGCCGCATTCTTCAACGCCGGGTATTTCTACATGAAACGCCAGAACTTTTCCCGCGCCGCCGGATACTTAGGCGATTTTCTCGATCATACGGAAGACTGCGGGGACGATGAGACGATTGTCCGTCAACGAGAAAAAGCCGAGGCGGTTATCACCGAAATCGGCAAGCGGAACCTCGACGACGAACTTTTTCGCGAAGCTTACGACTTTATCCGTATCGGCGAAGCGGACAAGGGCCTTGAAAAGGTGAAAAATTTCCTTGAACGTCACAGCGATGTCTGGAACGGCTGGTTTCTCTTGGGCTGGGCGCTGCGGAAACTGGGCCGCTGGAACGACGGCGCGGCGGCGTTCAGAAAGTGTATCGAATTGGGCGGAGACGGCACGGATGCCCGCAACGAGCTTGCCATCTGCCTCATGGAAACCGGCGACACACGCGCTGCCCGCCGCGAAGCCGAACGGGCGCTTACCCTCGAACCGGGCAACATCAAAGTCATCTCTAATCTCGCCATCATCGCGCTCCGTGAAGGCAAACCGGATGAAGCAGCAGCCTTTTTCCGCACCGTCCTCGACCTCGACCCCAACGACCCGGTTGCCAAGCGGTATTTCGCCGAAAACGGTTGAGCCATTGCGCTTTAGCACGGTTTCGGCATTCCTGTAGCAATGCCCCTTGTTTTTGCGTCTGACCCAACAACAGTTTGGCAATGGTTATCCGTGCGCCCGAAACAACGCTCAATAGACACGACCGCCCTCCTCCTCAAATCCGTAAAAGAAGAATTATGGATGGCCTTCCGTTTTCATCAGATCCGGTTCTCACGCCGGGTCCGGGATCGCCATTTTTGAGCGTTGTTTCGGGCGCATGTTATGATTCTATTATAGTGTTTCGGGCGCAATGTGTGTACCACCTCTGTGCGATTTAATGTGGCGCCATGTCGGGAAGCCGGGTAGCGGGGTCCCCGGATTCAATCGGCAAGTGCAACACCCCCGCATTTGGCAAAAACCTCAGCAGGCGTCCTGTAACCGCGGACTTTAGTCCGAAAACACTTCATCGGCGTTGAATTAATTCTGCTCAC